>JABINZ010000092.1 GCA_018698135.1 Bacteroidota bacterium | reverse complement strand
GAAGCCATTGTATTTGCAGTAGTTGCCAATCCCCAAACCGGGAGCATAAATATCATCAAATTTGATCTCAATACATTCGAAATGGCTAGTTGTCTTTCGCCCGTTTTTTCAATAATCACAAAAAACATAAACCAGGTTCCAATAGAAATCAGGTTTTGAAATACACTGGGATACGAAAGATTTACAATGGAACCAATGATATCTTTGCTGAGTTTCCTAAAACGATACAATGAAAGTGAATTCAGATCAAGCCTGATTTTAGTGAATATGATAAAATAAACCATGGCTGAAACTTCGGCAATAACAGATGCTAATGCAGCTCCCTGAATACCCATATTGGGGAAACCCCAATTCCCAAAAATCAATACATAATCGAGAAAAATATTTACTACTGCCATGAACGCAGTGGAATAGGTTAATACATTGGTTTTTGACAAACCTACATATAACGCCCTATAAGCCATATTCATTCCCACGAAGAAAATTCCAAAGTTTCTAATTCTCAAATAACGAATTACCTCTTCATACACAAGGTCGGAGGTTAATATTTGTTTCATTAATTGAGGCCCTGCAAAATACATCAACAGGAAAAGTAGTATGCTAAACAAACCCATGAGATAAAGTCCTTGATCGAATACTATTCCGACATCCTTCGATTTATTTTCCCCTGTTCTTCGTGCAATAATAATCTGTACTCCTATGGCCATTCCCATGCACAGAAGGGTGAAAATCAAATAAAAAATCCCTCCAATAGCTGCTGCTCCTAAAGTAATTTCATTAAGCCTGCCAAGAAAAGCAGTATCAATTACATTGATTGCTGTTTGAGCCATCCCTCCAATAATAATTGGCAGCGATATTCTGAAAATGCTTTTATATGTTGTGTTGACTTCCATAAAGGTTTGCAAAAATACAATTAAAGATTTTGGCGTAATTTTACTTTTTGAACTTTATACATGAAGCTGTCTTTACTTAAAATACATATTGCTGTATTGCTCTTTGGAGTAGCTGGATTATTTGCGAAATGGCTAACAGTTCATCCCATTATTTTGGTTTTTGGTCGGGTGTTTTTTGCCAGTATTGCCCTGTATTTAATTTTACAAATAACAAAACAAAACCTTTCTCTCAAAAATAAAAGGGATTATTTTTTTCTGGCCATCTTGGGCGGATTATTGGCTTTTCACTGGGTCAGTTTTTTCCATAGTATACAACTATCATCAATAGCCATTGGGTTGCTTACTTATTCCTCTTTCCCCCTTTTTGTAACCATACTTGAGCCCATCCTGTTCAAGGAAAGATTCAAAGCTCGATCAATCCTTTCAGCAATCTTGGCCATTTTAGGAATACTTATTATAGTCCCGGAATTCAGTTTTGACAACACAACATTCAAAGCCATTGTTTGGGGCGTTTTGTCTGCATTTTCATTTGCACTGCTTTCATTGGCCAATCGGTCTTACGTTAAAAAACACACTGCGCTAAAAATAGCTTTTTATGAGGATGCAGCAGCAACAATTTTCCTTCTTCCCTTTCTGTTTTTTCTGACATTTACATTTTCTTTCAAGCTTGTATCCATGCTACTATTATTGGGCGTAGTATTTACTGCTGTATCTCATACACTTTTTATTGACGGTTTAAAGAAGGTAAAAGCACAAACAGCCAGTATTGTTGCAAGCCTTGAACCTGTATATGGAATTGTTCTGGGAATCGTCTTTTTTGTTGAAATACCTGATTTAAGAACAATCATTGGGGGATTTGTTATTATTTCTGCTGTCGTATATAATAGTATTTCAATAAAGAAATCCTCCAATAAAAATACGCTTTAATTTCACGGGTTACCTTCCTGATGACTAAACAATAGCCAAATACAATACCAAACGGTGTTATACCTTTTTGTATTATACCTTTTTGTATTACATTTGTGTAAACATAAAATTATGAACTCACCATTTATATTTGGGAAACTTGCAATTGGTCAAAGTTTCATTAATAGGGAGGAAGAGAAAAAGCGCCTTAAAAACAACATACTTGGCAGCAACAATACGATGTTAATTTCTCCTCGAAGGTGGGGGAAATCGTCATTAGTCAGAATGGTGGCCAAAGAAGTTGAAAAAGAGAGATCGGATGTCCATTTTTGCTTTATTGATATGTTCAATGTGCGAACTGAAGAAGAATTCTTTGAGCTTTTTGCTACTGAGGTCTTAAAAACCACTTCTCACAAATGGGAAGAATGGGCCGAAAACGGAAAGCAATTTATAAGAACCTTATTTCCTCGTTTTAGTTTTGGGATTGATCCTCAAAACGACTTCACAATTTCATTAGACTTCAAGCAATTAAAAAAATCTGCTAATGAAATTTTAAATCTGCCCGAAGAAATAGCAAAAAAGAAAAATATTAAAATAGTTGTTTGTATTGATGAGTTTCAAAACATTTCATTCTTTGACGAACCCCTGGCTCTTCAAAAAAAATTAAGATCAGTCTGGCAAAACCAAAGTGAAACGACTTATTGTCTATATGGAAGCAAGCGGCACATGATGACTGATATCTTTGAAAACAAATCAATGCCATTCTATAAATTTGGAGACACCATCTTTTTAAACAAAATTGATGAAAAATACTGGCTTAAATATATTCCTCTTCAATTTAAAAGAACAGGTAAAAGAATTAACAAAAAACTTGCACAACAAATCGCACAAATTTCTGAAAACCATCCTTATTATGTTCAATTGTTTTCCAATATTGTTTGGCAAAAGACTGATGGAAACTGTACTGATGAAATAGTCGAATTTGCATTAAATGATTTACTTCTTCAAAGCTCGATTCTATTTCAAAGAGAAACCGATAACCTATCAAATACTCAGGTAAACTTCCTCAAAGCACTTGTGGACGGTGTTGAGCAGTTCTCCTCAAAAGAAACCTTATCTACCTACAATCTGGGCTCACAGGGAAATATTAAAAAGATTAAAACTGCCTTAGAATCGAAAGAGGTAATTGACCTTTGGGGTTCAAAAATTGAATTTCTTGATCCAATTTTTAAAACATGGTTTGAAACCACATATATGAAGTAACTTTGTAATTATGATTAACAGAATAGCAAATATTGGGTTGATTTTGATACTGCCCTTGCTTGCTATTTTTATCGGCTTATCCAATTATAACGGAATTGGTAAAAACCAGCAATTACCCAATGTCTTCTCTTCACATATTGTCGTTAATAACAACAATCTACCACAAGAATTTCTTAAATATCGGTTTTTCATAAGCGTATTCATCATACAGCCCCTATTTAATAAGGAAATTCAAATTACTCAAATGCACTATTCAGTTCTAAATTATTCTTCAGGAATTGTACATGCAATTAAATGTCATAAGGAAATCGAATTAGAAAAAGAACCTTTTAGAGATCTTCACAGAATTATACAAGCTGCAGAAAATTCAGAAGACGCAGGCATTATATAATCTGACTAAAAAGCTCTTCTGTCCTAAATTTTAATAATCATTTAAAGAGAATTAATATGAAAACTCTTGAAACAAATATGAGTAATAGTACTCAAAAATTAGGCTATTGGTCAGCAATTGTTATTCTTACAACTTTCATTATCTATATCATTTGCTTTGTCGGAATACTTACTACTTCTCCCTTGTTCATCTGGACAAAAATTGATGATTACATAGCGTACACACAAAACAACAATATGTTTTTTGCCGAACTGGCCAAATTCTTTATGCTACTGATGGGAATAGCATATGTAGTTTTAATTAGCGCTTTTCATGAGTTTGCCGAGAAAGATAAAAAGATATTCTCCCGAATCAGTTTAAGCTTTGGAATTGCTTTTATGATTACAATTTGTATTCATTATTTTGTTCAGATCAGCGCAGTCCGCTTTGCCTTATCAGATGGTAACACAATGGGCTTGGAACACTTCATACAAGCCAATCCACATTCTATCACATCATCCATTAACATGCTTGGCTGGACAGTTTTCTTCGGCCTATCATCATTGTTTTTGGTTCCAATATTTGATAAAAGCAATAAATTGCTAAGAATCTCATTTTTGATGAACGGGATAAATGGATTGTTGGGAGCATTCGCTTTTGTGTTTAATATTATTCCGATCCTAGCGTTTACAGCCTACATTGGATTAGGAGCTTTTGTATTCCTGTTTTCAATAGGTTCAATACGATTTTTCAGGAAGATGAAATAAGAGTAATTGTTCTTGGGGCAATAAAACCGATTGCCCCTTTTGTTTCCTTGTAACATAAATTACTTTAAGTCTATTTTTTACTCAAAAAAGATTAATTATTTTTACAAAAACAAATAAATGCCTCTTCAGAAAGGATTTCTCAAATCGCAGTTTAAAATCAATGATATTCCACGATTACGTTTCTGGGCTGGAATAATTATTGGGCTATTTACGGCCATCGCATTTTATTATTTTGCTATTGGTATTCGAGAATCAATACGCTATTGGGCAATTTTACTTCTTGATTATTTATGGAAGTGGAATTCAGAAGATGTGATGTTTTATAATATTGTGTATGCTCTTTTTGCCGGTATATTTGGCCAAACAGTGTGCCTTGAAATCTGGTTTTCAGGAAATACTAAATCATTTTGGAAAAAAACCCGATTAAGAAGTCACCAGGTTGTAGTAGATCAAAAACTTTTTTCATGGTATTTCATTTGGTTTCTTTTTAAGACTGGTTTTCTTTTTGGATTTTTCTGCTCAGCTTGGGTGCTATTCGTATATATTGATTTGAAAGAATCTTTTGAAAATCTCTTTTGGTTGCTATTGGTTAATTATTTTTTCTTTAGCTGGATGAATATAAGTCGCAGGTTCAAAAATCCCTGGAAATTGATGCTGGCCTTCCTTATTTCAATTTCCATATTATCTGCAGCGTTAATTAATATTAATCTTATTAGTCATACCGAAATTAACAATGCTTATAAGCAGGTAGATGTAAAATCCAATTACCAGATAAACATACCTTATGCTAAAAATTCAAATAGTATTAACTATTATTATTTTAATGAATTTTATTTGTTCGATTATAATAAGGAGATGAAAATGATTGCTGGTGATTCTTTGATAGCTGAATTGGGGATATCAAAGTACTTGCAACAATGCTTAACCAGTTCTTCAACACGACCATGGAGGAATGAGGGCGTAATGCTATCTGTTGATAGTAATACAAGTATGAAACACATATTGCAATTTGAAAATGAACTTAGGTACAATTCCTTTTTTAATATCTACTTTATGGTTCAAAACATCGATTATAAAAATTTATATCCTGGGCATTTTACAAACCTTGGGCTTTATCACAAAATCGATCCATATCTCCCCGATTCGATAAACAATACCCGCCCTATACCTCCGCCTCCCTCCCTTTTTAATCCTTGGTTAGAAGACTATTGTTTTTTCAAAATTGGACTAAACGCTCAAAATAAATTTGTAGTCAATGATTCATTGTATACTTTAGCTCATCTCTCGAATGCGTATTGGGATTTTGTCGTTCAACACGAAAATGATGGCATGTTAGTAATTGACATAGATGATACGGCAATTTATTATCGATACATTCAGTTGCTAGACATGGTTGTTGGAACACATAATAAATTAAGAGAGTTGGTTTCAGAATCAGATTATAGCTATAGATTTCAAAAGCGGATTATACGACAACTTTATTTTGATTATCTCCAATCAGCTCAAAAAGATATTCAGTGGAGTTTTGAGCCAAATGAATAATTATATCCGCCCACTCCTTTTCACAAACATCAAAGCTGCAAATCGATAAATCATATGTCCGAATTTGGTGTATGGTAAATACAGTATTACATACCACATGATGACCAGATGGAAAAAATACCAATAATAGCCCAGGCCAGTGTTTACAAAACGAGCGAATTCGGTCAGGAATCCTGAAATAACAAGAAGCAATACGGAAATTAAAAACGACCAATCAAAGAAACTACTTTTTGATACTGCATCTTTCTTTTTAAGCCGCTCTACAATCATAATCACCAAACCGACAATAATAGATAGTCCGGCCAGATTTCCTGCAATTTTAACCGGATGCCAAAGTGCTAGCGGATAGGCTTCCAAAACCACAGCCAATATCGCGCATATAGTAACTACAATTAATGAAATGAATCCATAAAAAACAAGAGCATGAGCTAGTTGTCTGAACTTATTGGTTTCGCAATCGTTGAACTTTTTATGCGACAGGAGTTCTTTTTTTACTTGCCAGATGGTATGAAAGAGACCGTCATTGCGAGCGGAGCGTGGCAATCCCATTTCTTCTTGAGGATTGCTTCCCTCGAATTCTCGAGGTCGCAATGACGAATTATGTTGATGAGTTTTCATCCCCATCCAAAAAGAACGAACACTAAACACAAGCCCGATTCCAATCAATAGAACAAGGGCGGAAAATGAGGAGTTCAACCATGCATGTGGAAAGAACTCAGAATAATTTACCGGATTAACGGTATTGCTAAAAGTACCTGCGAATTGTATAATTAAATAGATTATTAATGTTGGAATAGCAATCATCACAGGAAGCATCCATGGGTTTTTCAGCCCTTTTGCAAGAAAGCTGGGATTTGCATAATGCTCAATTGTTTGTGAACGTAATGACGCCAATACATCTCCAGGTTTCACTCCTCTTGGGCAATTGGTTGTACAGTCTCCACATTGATGACAAAGCCAAATATCAGGATCCGAAATTAATTGTTCTTTTTGCCCCCATGCAGCCCAAATCATTTCTTTCCTGGGAAAAGGATTTTCTTCTGGTGATAGGTTGCAAACAACTGTACAATTCCCACACTGCATGCAAGTCTTTAGGTCTGAACCGCTTTCTTTTTTAATTCGTCTGATGAAGTTTATGTCTGGATTTATGATTAATCGCTGCTCGTAGCTGGTTGCTTGTGGCTGGTTGCTCCCAGTTGGCTGCTTGTAGCCTGTAGCTGACATTTCGTTGCTCATTTATTTAGCGTTTTCGATTGATTGAATAAACCTATTAAGCATTTTCCCAAGATGATCAATATTGTTCCATATTTCTTTGTATAATGCCTCATCTTTTAAAGATTCTGTTTCAAGAAGAGTCTCCAGATGGTCTATTGTTTCATCGTTTGAAGAAATAGAATAGGTCAAGAATCGCAAATAATCACCTGTATATTTTCTCCTTCCATAACCCTCAACAATTTTTGATCGAACAGATTTAGAAGATCTTCTTATTTGACTTCCTTCCTCAAACATTTCAAACTTGGGAAGCTTTGTCAATGTCATTTTGTGAATGTCAATTACATTTTTTCTTGCAAGTTTCCAGATTTCTAAATTTCTATAACTCATAACTATAACCATTTTACTAATTACTTTTAGCGAGAAAACAAGCTACCAGTTACGAGTAGCTACATATCCTTAAACGGATTCGGTCCAATCAATTCAATTTCCTCCATATAATCATTTATTATTTGAGGGATTTTGTCATACTCGTTAATTTCAAGAAATTCTGTTCTAATGCGTTCCGATTCAAGCATCATTTTCTCCAATACTTCCTGAAAGTTTTCGCCCCGTTTTTCGGTTAATTCACTGCCATGAATAAAATGACATTGGTAATTGTCTCCAGGCTTACAACCTATTTGCAGAATACCATCATATCCTTTTGAAAGGGCATCAGAAATCCATATTTTATTGACAGAACCTAAGCATCGCACAGGAATAATCCGAACATAAGGGCTATACTTCAATCGTTTTTGCCCTGCCATATCAAAAGCCGGATAGGCATCATTTTCACAAACAAAAGCCAGAATTCTTGGTTTTTCTTCAAATTCATCCGGCACCTCTACTGCTTTTATCATTTCCGAAACAGCATTGATATTGAAATCTTCAAATGAAATCACACGCTCAGGACAAGCACCCATACAAATACCACATCTTCGGCAACGTGTAGGATTTGGAATTGGTGTTCCCTTTTCGTTCTCATCATAGCTTCCAAAAGGACATTCTTCCGTACAGCGCTTACAATCTGTACAACGTGAAAAATATATTTCAGGATGTGACTGATCGCCTGACCGAGGATGAACAGCCTCTCCCCGCTTGGTGGCCTCCGCACATTGAATGGCTTTTAACATGGCACCCTGTGCATCATCAATGCTTGAAGCAATATCCATTGGGGATCGTAAAGATCCGGCTGCATATATTCCTGTTCTTCTGCTTTCGTATGGGAAACAAATGAAATGGGAATCTGCAAAATCGTATTTCAATTCCGGCAGGCCTTTCCCCAAACGATATTTCAGATTTAAGTCTTCCGTATTATTTGGCGTCATTCCTACTGCCAACACAACCAAATCAACTTCCAGCTGAATATCATCTCCTAAAAGGGTTTTGTTTACATCAACAATGATTTTATCTTCATCAACAGTAACATTTTCAATTTCACCTTTGGTCAGAAAAATTTGATCATCATTTTGGGCTTTTTTATAGAATTCCTCAAATTTTCCGGGAGTGCGAATATCTTTATAAACGACAAAAACAGAGGTGTCTTTACTATACTCTCGAATATATTGAGCTTGTTTCAATGAAGTTCCACAACAGTAATTTGAACAATAGGATAAGTGTTTTTCGTCTCTTGAGCCAGCACATTGAATGAATAGTATTTGCTTTGGAATTTCACCATCAGATGGTTTCACAATTTTACCAGCCTTAGCCATTTTTTCAAACTCCAGATTGGTGATAATATCTTCCGATTTCCCAAAACCAAGTTCTCCAAGATTATTGGCATCATAAGGCTTCCAACCTGTAGCCATAACAACTGAAGCTACTTTTTTATGAATCTCTTTCCCTTCTTGGTCAATTATTACCTCAAATTCTCCGGGCTGACCCGAGATTTCTTTGATGCAAGAGGAAGTCAGAAAATCAACATTATCTTGTGTTTTTAGATCTTTAATCTTTTGATTAATTACAGGTGCCTCCAAATAATCAAATGGTGAGTGCAATGGTAGTTGTTTGTGCAAATGATTTGACCAGCCACCAAGCTCGGCTTCTTTCTCAACCAATGTAATTTTATAACCTGCTTTTGCCCCTTCAATGGCAGCTGTGATTCCTGAAATACCACCGCCAATAACCAAAATATCTGAACTTAAGTTTTCAGGAATAAAGGGTGTGGGACTTAGTATTGCTTTAATTTTAGCAAAACTCATTCGCAGTGCATCTTCAGCAAGCATGCTGGTATCTTCATCATTAGCCTCATGACTCCAAACCACTAACTCTCTAATATTAACACGCTCAGTCAATATTTCGAACGCAAACTCTTTCGTAAAAACACGGGGAGAACAGGCTGCCACAACAAGTCCATCCAATTTCTCTGCATCTATGTTTTGTGAAATCATTTGCCCTGCTTCCTTCTGACAAAGTTTGGGATGACTTTTACAAAGATGAACCTTGTATTCCAAGCCAACTTTTTCCAGAAGCGATATGTCAATACTATTACCTATTTCGCATCCGCTACAGATATATAGTCCTATTTTTTTTTCCATATTCCCCTCCTAGTTTTGAATTGCTTTAAGTGAAACACCTGTTGCATCTTTTAATGAGGATGAAACATCTTGTGGTTTTTTTGCGCATGCTGTCACATAAATTCCATCCGTTAATTTATCCGGCATTAAAAAACCATATTCATCTCTAAACTGTTTTGACAAATTTCCTTTTGATTGAATTCCACTTGCCAACACAATAAGATCTGCTTGGGTTTTTGTTTTTAGCCCTGACAAAATATCTTCGGCTTCAATACTCAGTCCGTCATTCTCAATATTAATTCTACCTGCCTTTCCTTTGATCAGTTCAATATTCTTATCTGCCTTAACCTGATTAAGGAAATCTTCGTTTCGTCCGCTTACCCGCATATCAATAAAAAATATTTTTATACGCACATCCTTGAGTTGTTCACTGGCAATAAGCGCATGTTTTAACGATGCTGAACAACACACTGCAGAACAATAGGGTAAATGATTTTCATCACGTGAACCTGCACACTGAACAAATGCGATTGTTTTAGGGGCTTCCTGATTAGAGGGCTTCACGATTTTGCCCTTACTTGGTCCGTTGGGAGCAGCATATCGCTCGAATACG
The DNA here is from genome assembly GCA_018698135.1 of Bacteroidota bacterium. NCBI lineage: Bacteria > Pseudomonadati > Bacteroidota > Bacteroidota bacterium. Next base: position 17,057 of record JABINZ010000092.1, on the reverse strand, counting down.
ACATTTGTAATAATATCCGGATGTTTGCCAAATTGCATCGAATCAAGTTTTGACACATCATATGGTTCCCAGCCTGTTGCATAAACAACTGAATGAAATGTCTCTTCAATTATTTCAGATTCTGCGTTCAAATTAATAGCATCATAGTCACATACTTCAAGGCACTTTTTGCAATCATTTTTCTGACAAACGCTCTCGTCAATGGTATATTTAAATGGAAATGCCATTTCGTGAGGAAGATATGCCGCTTTGGTCTTGTCTAAATTATAGTTGAATTCATTTTCTCTTTCAATCGGACATACATCAGCACATTTGCCACAAGCTGTGCAATTTGAACTTATTAGTTCTGCTTGTTTTTTTATTCTGACGGAAAAGTTTCCCTTAGAACCATCAATTTTTTCAACTACCGAGGAGCTTAAAATACGTAGTCTGGGATTTTTGCGAATGCGATTAAAATTGATTTCCAAACCACATTGTGGTGGACAAAGTTTTGGGAAATATTGGCTAAATTGAACAACTTTTCCTCCCAAATATGGCTTTTGCTCGACCAGAGTAACCATATGACCAACTTCTGCCATTTCAATAGTCGATGTTATTCCACTTATTCCCCCGCCAATTACAAGTAACTGCTTTTGTTGCATATAATAAATATTTAGCAAACTTTTTGTCCCCATACTTATCAAACACTATTTTATGAGATACAGAAAGCCTGATCGATCTTTGATGTTTCAAAAATACTTTCTTTGCTTAATTCTATGAAAATAAAGTGATAACAAGAATTGGGATAAATACAGTTTTGATACGACCGCATTAATGTATTAATACACAACACCTTCTGCCTTTTTGACTGATTTGTGTTTTGGGCATACTATTTTCTAATACTTCTCCCGTAACAAATTAGATTAGACGCTTAATTAATTCCATATATGGGTTCCAAAAAAGAATATCAAGACTCAATTGCTTTCATCAGTTCAGATGATCCAGAGGATATGAATGAATTTATATCGATTCTTCCTAATGAAGAAGAAGACATTAGCAGTAAAAACATTCCAGATACACTTCCAATTCTTTCACTTCGCAATACTGTTTTGTTTCCAAACACGGTTATTCCAATTACGGTTAGCCGCGAAATGTCGGTTGAGCTAATCAATGATGCCTATAAAGGAGATCGTAAAATTGGTGTAGTTGCTCAGCTTTCGGAGGACATGGAAAATCCCGGAGAAGAAGATATTTATAAAACGGGAACTGTAGCGCATATCATCAAAAAAATTAAGCTGCCTGATGAAAACACCATGGTTATTATTCAGGGTGTTCAAAAATTTGAAATACAGAAAATGGTTCAAACTGAACCATATATGAAAGCCGAAATTAGTATAATTGAAGCGGATAAACCAAGCATCGACAAAAAGTTCAAGGGAATGATTGATGCCATGAAAGAAATTTCTGCGCAAATAATTGATCTTTCGCCCAATATTCCCAAAGAGGCAAACATCGCCCTCAAGAACTTGAATGCACCTGCCTATCTCATGAATTTCATTGCCTCTAATATGAATGTAGAGGTAAAAGACAAACAGAAGATTCTTGAGTTACACAATGCCAAGAAAAAGGCTATGCTTATTCTTGATTATTTAAGCAAAGAAATTGAAATGCTTAAAATTAAGAATGAGATTCAGGACAAGGTGAAGACTGATATCGACAAACAACAACGGGATTTTTATCTGCATCAGCAGCTTAAAACAATTCATGAAGAACTTGGCCTGAACACACCTGAGCAAGAACTTGAAGATTTTATCAAGCGTGCCGAGAAAAAGAAATGGTCGAAGGAAGCAAAGGAAGTTTTCGATAAAGAAATTCAAAAACTAAACCGCATGAATCCGGCAGCTGCAGAATATTCTGTAATTGCCAATTACATAGAGTTGCTTCTTGACCTGCCGTGGCAAGAGTACACCAAAGACAACAAAGATCTTAATAAAGCCCAAGACATCCTTGATCAGGATCATTACGGACTGGAAAAAGTAAAAGAGCGCATCCTTGAATATCTTTCTGTTATCAGTTTGAAAGGAGATATGAAAAGTCCGATTTTGTGTTTATACGGACCTCCGGGAGTTGGTAAAACATCACTTGGTAAATCGATAGCTCGATCAATGGGACGTAAATATATTCGCATGTCGCTTGGCGGATTGCATGATGAAGCAGAAATCAGGGGGCATCGCAAAACCTATATTGGTGCTATGCCTGGCCGAATCATTCAGTCAATAAAAAAAGCAAAAACATCTAATCCTGTTATTGTTTTGGATGAAATTGATAAAGTTGGTAATGATTTCAAAGGAGATCCTGCATCAGCTTTGCTGGAAGTACTTGATCCAGAGCAAAACTCCAATTTCTACGACAATTACCTGGAAATGGAATATGATTTATCGCATGTGATGTTTGTGGCCACAGCTAATAATCTGGATACAATCCATCCTGCCCTGAGAGATCGTCTTGAAATTATAGAATTGAATGGTTATTTAATGGATGAGAAAACGCATATTGCCAAAGATTATCTCATTCCCAAGCAGCGCGAAATGCATGGATTAAAAACCAAGAATTTTAAACTTCCAGAAAATAGTTTACAAACAATAATTGATCATTATACACGTGAGTCTGGCGTTCGTGGTCTGGAAAAGAAAATAGCTAAACTATGCCGTTATCAGACAAAATCACTTTTAACACAAAAAGATTTTAAACCAACTCTAGGAGTTGCTAAAGTGCAAAATATTTTAGGACCCAAAATATTTGATACCGACACTTATGTGGGCGATAATTTGCCAGGTGTTGTAACTGGTTTAGCATGGACACCATCAGGAGGAGATGTTTTGTATATAGAAACCAGTTTATGCCCCGGAAAAGGAAACATTATACTTACCGGAAAGCTGGGTGATGTTATGAAAGAATCTGCCCAACTTGCATTTACTTTCCTGAAGTCGAATTATAAAACATATGGAATTGATATTAAAGCCTTAGCACATTGGGATGTTCATATTCATGTGCCAGAAGGTGCCGTACCAAAAGAAGGGCCTTCTGCAGGTATTACCTTGCTAACATCACTGGTATCTTTGTTCACACAGCGAAATACTAAAAAGAATATTGCCATGACTGGTGAATTAACGCTCAGAGGTGTTGTTTTGCCAGTGGGAGGTGTAAAAGAGAAAATTCTTGCAGCCAAGCGTAGAGGTATTAACAGCATTATTCTTTGTGAAAACAACCGTAAAGATGTGGAAGATATCAATGAAAAATATGTTGCGGGATTGAGTTTCCACTATGTGAAGCGTGCTGAGCAGGTAATTGATTTTGCTTTGGAGGATAAACAAATTAAGAATCCATTGCAAATAAATTCTCCAGAATTATTACCCTAATATTTATTGTTTGGGGTTAATGCTTTAAACTAGCCTCCAATAATTCTTTTAAGTTTTTGAATGGTGTTTTCCCACATCATATAGCTTTCATCGTATTGTTCTATGTCATCATAATCCTTGATAACAAGCAATGTGCTACCTGTAACCTCGTCTGTTGAAATGAGAAAAGTCAAAAACTCTTCAGCATCGCGTTCCATCCATTGAAAAACCAGTTTCTTCTTAAAAACCCTTTTTGTTGCTCTGGCTTTTTCGCTACTACCCTTCCAAGTAAACACATAAACATCGCCATCTGCTTTCACATCATCTGCAAACCAAGACGATAAATTGTAAGGTGTTGAAATATAGGTATAAAGAAGTTCATCTTTGGCCTTAAAGCTAAATTCGTAACTATGTTCTACTCTCTGAGTCATTTAACAAATTAAGCCAATTTTTAACTAATAACCTAATGTATTCCAATAATTTTTATACTATTGAAGACGCGCAATCAGGCTAATATTTCCTTTTACTTTTTCGCCAAGCTTCACCTTAATTTCTGCTGATACAGGAATAAATAAATCAAGGCGAGAACCAAATCGAATGAAACCCAATTCCTGCCCACGTTTCACTTCTTCTTCGAGAACGGTATACGGACGAATTCTTCTTGCAACACCTCCTGCAATTTGACGCGTTAGCACCTCCTCGCCTGATTTGGTTTTAATAACCACCGTGTTTCGTTCATTTAAGTCCGATGCCTTTGGATTTGCAGCTATAAGATATTTTCCTGGGTGATATTTTTGATATGCAATAAGCCCATTTATAGGTACTCTATTCAAATGAACATCCCACACCGACATAAAAATAGATATTTTCATCATGTCTTTTTTGAAATATTCCTTTTCAAAAATCTTTTCCATAATAATAATCTTTCCATCAGCTGGAGAAATGATCTCAACGTCAGAAGACTCAATATTTCTTTCAGGATGCCTGAAGAAGTAAAGCATAAATGCCAATAAAAGAGTAGCGGCTAAAATGCATATTACGAGCAGGTAGGGGCTAACAAAAAATGAAATTGTCAGTAGTATCAAAAACAACACAACTAATACCCAAATGGTTATTTTTCTTCCTTCAGGATGAATATTCATTGCCATATTAACTTACAAATAGTTTAATAAAAATTACATAAAATGGAATCACAAAAAGGAATGCATCAAAGCGATCTAGCAAGCCGCCATGACCGGGAAGTAGTTTGCCACTATCTTTTATCCCCAGCCCTCTCTTCCATTTTGATTCAACCAAATCGCCAAAAATTGCTGATACAGCTATAATTACTCCAAGGATAAGCCAAACAAAGGCTGATTGCGTTCCAACATAAATGGAAATGGCAAAGGCTGCTCCTGCTGTAAAAACAATTCCAGTTATTGATCCTTCAATTGTTTTTTTGGGAGATAATTTAGGCGCTAACTTATGCTTACCAAACAACATCCCCCCTAAATAGGCAAATACATCATTAATCCATGTTAATACCAATGGAATAGCTACCAATTGCCAAGTATAATTCGATTTACTTATGGCAAACCATAGCAACAATCCTATCGGCAAACTAATCCACAACAATCCTGTGAAAATCTTTCCAAGAATGGTGAACGCTTGTTCATTGGATTCAAATAATGCAAAAGCCAATATGGTAAAAATCAATGCAACAAAAAGTAAAAGATAGGAAGCGGGTATCAGGCCTAATTGCCAGAACGTAATAAACAACAATAGTACACTTCCTGCAACCAAACCAATTCCATGTATTAGTCTTAGACTGTTCTCTTCCGTTCTGCTATAGAACTCTAGCAAGGCAACCATATTAATAATGATGAATATGACAATGAAGCTATATTTGCTAAAATATATGCTTCCTAACATAACAATTGCGAACAAAACGCCAGTCAAGGTTCTTTGCACGAAATTATTCATTCTCAATAGTATTAATTAATGCCAGTGCTTTTTCGGCATCTTCAGGTTTAACCATGATCTCGATTTTGCCGAAAGACAGAAAAGAGGAGTCTCTTTTTTTCATGATCACTGCTGTTATGTTTTCGTTTTCAAGTTTTCCTTTTATTATTTCTGCTTCAGCCGTTTTGCTACAACTAAAAACGCCTTGCCAGTCACCTTCTTTGTTCCTCTTTTTTGAGTAATAGTTTGCCAGCAATAAAAAAACAGTTGCAGTTATGGCAAAACTAATAATAATAGCCAAGTTTGATTGATTCATATCTTCTAGTTTTTGTTCATTTACCAGATTGTGCTGTATGACAAATAATAACAGAACACTCAGCAAATTGTTAAGGAAATGAAAATAGATTGCCGTCCATAGGTTTCCTGACCAAAAGTATAAATAACCCAGAAATACCCCAAGCATTAATCGTGGAAAGAAACCATAAAATTGCATATGCACCGCACTGAAAAAAACAGCGGTTATGATAATTGAAAAATGTATGCTTTTAAACCATTTTGAAAGTAATCCCTGAATCAACCCCCGAAAGAACAGTTCTTCCATAATGCTGGGAATAAAGGCAATTACAAACACATTAATAAGCAAAGAACTGATGCTTTCCATGCTTAAGAAGGCTTCCATTTGCTTTGAAAGCATGTCTTCGGAATTACGCATCCAGGCTTCAATAGGTGCTAAAAATGAAGGGAGGGTCATTGATTCGTTGAGCCTGATAATCCAATCATTAAACGGAATTACGGCAAACAGTAATAGCGTAGCAAACAATAAATAACTTGCCTTAGGTCTTTTATTAATTTTGAAAAAATTGCCAAATGGAACTTTGAGAAAATAACTCATTATTAGGGCTGGAATTCCAAATAAAAATAGCATTTGATACACCTGAAAAAACTTTCCCAGTCCAATTTCTCTACTTGAACTAAAGTCGATATTCGCTATATCAATATGAAAAATATATTGTCCAATTAATTTGCTGGAAAAAACGACAAAAAACATCGCGACAAGAAATGCCATTATAAGTACAAACAACTGATTTAATACCGAAGGTTGCTCTTTGTTGTTATGTATTAATGAACCACGCATTGTCTTATTCTTAGCTTGTTTTCACATGCAAGTGAAGTCCGCACTCTTTGGTGTCTGCATTCTCCCACCACCAGCGTCCATTCCTTGGATTTTCTCCTTTTTCAACAGCTCGTGTGCATGGGGCACACCCAATACTGGGATAGCCTTTGTCATGAAGAATATTATATGGAACCTTGTTTTCTCGTATATATTTCCAGGTATCTTTCTCTGACCAGTCAAGTAACGGATTAACCTTCACCATTTGAAGATCGTTATCCCACTCAAACAACTGCATATCTTCTCGTGTAACAGACTGTTCTCTGCGAATTCCGGTAATCCAAACTTCATAGCTTTTTAATGCTCGTTTTAATGGCTGAAGTTTTCTAATGTTACAACAGTTCTTTCTGTTTTCAATGCTTTCATAAAAAAGGTTAATACCCTTTTCCTTCACCATGCTTTCCACTTCGAAGGCATCTGGAAACATAATTTCGATATTGATTCCATATTTAGCATTTGTTTTGTCGAGGGTGTCGTATGTTTCATAAAACTGGCGCCCAGTGTCGAGTGTAAAGATTTTTGCACAAGCATCAACTTTAACCATCATGTCGGTAATAACCTGATCTTCGGCTCCCAAGCTGGTTGAAAAAGCTGCTTTGCATTTATGCTCATTCAGCACAAAGGCCAAAATTTCCTCTGATTTTGCTCCTTTGAACTTCTTATTTAATTCTTCGAGTTTTTGTTTCATTTATCTTCTTCTATTCGGCTTTGTCTTCGCTGTCTTTTTCAACTTAACCAATTGTACTGCCAACTTCCCCTTCTCCATCAGGGTTAAGTAGTTTCAAACTACCATCATTTGCCTGCACCATTAAAATCATACCAGCCGACTCAACTCCTTTAATTTTTCGTGGTTTCAAATTGGCCAGATAAGTTGCTTGTTTACCTATTAGTTCTTCGGGCTTATACATATGCGCAATTCCCGACACGATTGTTCTTTGTTCAAAGCCCAAATCAATTTTAAGCTTTAAAAGCTTATCAGTCTTGGGAATTCGTTCCGCTTCCAAAATCTTAACTAAGCGTATATCCATTTTCGTGAAATCATCGAATTCAATCTCATCCTTAACGGCCACAACTGCTTTTTTTGATTCATTTACTTTTTTTGAATCGGTCAGTTTTTTGACTTGTGCATCAATAGCTATATCCTCAACTTTACTAAACAAAAGGCTTGCTTTTTCAATTTGACTTCCATCACGTAAAAGATCCAGCCGGCCAATTGATTCCCAATTTAGCAAGGACTCATCCATGTTCAATTGATTGAACATTTTTTTGGACGTAAAGGGTAAAAACGGACTCATTAGGATGGCCAGATTTGCTGATAACTGCAAACAATTGTTCAGTATGGTGGCAACTGCTTTTTCGTCTGTTTTAATTAAATGCCACGGCTCCGTATCGGCTAAATACTTATTACCAGCCCTTGCAATTAACATCATTTCGGCCAGCGCCTCTCTAAATTTGTAGGTATCGAGTGCTTTGTCAACATTTTCCTTAATTGCATCTATATTGATTTCTTTCAAAGCGGCATCTGATGCTGAAGGAGGGACTTTCCCATCAAAATATTTATGTGTTAAAACAACAACCCGATTGATAAAATTACCTAAAATTGCGACCAATTCATTGTTGTTCTTGGCCTGAAAATCCTTCCAGGTAAAGTCATTGTCCTTTGATTCTGGTGCATTTGACGTAAGCACATAGCGCAATACATCTTGTTGATCTGGAAATTCCTCCAAATATTCATGCAACCAAACTGCCCAGTTTTTAGAGGTTGATATTTTGTCTCCTTCGAGATTCATAAACTCATTGGCTGGCACATTGTCGGGCATAATATAGGATCCTTCAGCCTTCAGCATGCTTGGGAAAATGATACAGTGAAAAACAATGTTGTCTTTGCCAATAAAATGAACCAATTTGGACTCTGAATCCTTCCACCACTTTTCCCAATCAGGGGTCATTTCCTTGGTTGCAGAAATATATCCAATAGGGGCGTCAAACCAAACATACAAAACTTTGCCTTCGCCACCTTTAACGGGAACAGGAACGCCCCAGCTTAAATCGCGAGTTACTGCCCTTGGGCGCAAACCATCATTTATCCAGGAAGAGCATTGCCCGTAAACATTAGGTTTCCATTCGCCTTTCTTGCCCTTAACGATCCATTCTTTCAGCCAATTTTCATATTTATCCAATGGCAAATACCAATGCTTTGTTTCTCTCAGTACTGGTTTTGATCCACTTAATACGGATTTTGGTTCTATCAATTCTGTTGGACTCAAAGAGCTTCCGCACTTCTCACACTGATCGCCATAAGCCTCTTCATGACTACATTTTGGGCAGATACCTGTTACATAACGATCGGCCAAAAACATATTGGCCTCTTCATCATAAAGCTGTTCAATTGTTTTTTCAACAAACTCACCTTTGTCGTATAGTGTTTTGAAAAATTCGGCAGCTGTTTCGTGATGAACTTTAGCAGATGTTCTTGAATAAACATCGAAGGAAATTCCAAAATCCTGAAATGACTTTTTAATGATTCCGTGATACTTGTCCACGATATCTTGCGGGGAAACACCTTCTTGTTTGGCTTTAATGGTAATCGGCACTCCATGCTCATCAGAGCCCCCAATAAGTACCACTTCTTTTCCTTTGAGTCGCAAGTATCGAACATAAATATCAGCAGGTACATATACGCCTGCTAAATGTCCAATATGAATTGGGCCGTTCGCATATGGAAGCGCTGTTGTAACCGTATATCTTTGAGGATAAGTCATTATTTCTATCTTTAAAGCTATCTTTGTCTATAGTGCAAAATTAGGTAATATTCACGTAGTTTTATAAGATCATGATTATTCCAGCCTATTTAAAAGCCGGTGATAAAGTCGGAATTGTTTCTCCTGCCGGAAAAGTGCCCAAAGAACAAGTTTTGAAAGCGATTAAAACTCTTGAAAGCTGGGGGCTTGAGGTGCTTTTGGGAAAGCATGTGTTTGGACAGCATTTTCAATATGCATCCTATGATGAAAATCGTCTTTCCGATTTCCAATACATGCTTGATGATAATGGAATAAAGGCCATTTTATGTTCCCGAGGAGGTTATGGTTCCATACGCATTATTGATCAACTTGATTTTGCCAAGCTTAATCAACATCCTAAATGGTTGATCGGATTCAGTGATATTAGCTTACTTCATGCACATATTAATCACAATATGCATATTTGTAGCATTCATGGCCCCATGACTCATACGCTTGCTGCATACCCTGATGACGAATCAAGTCTTAATTTAAAGAAAGCTCTTTTTGGTGAACATTTGTCGTATGTAGTTCCATTTAATCTTTACAATAGAAGAGGTGAAGCTGGTGGACAACTCATTGGAGGAAATCTTGCCATATTAACGAGTTTACTTGGAAGTAATGCGGATTTTAATCCCAAAGGCAAAATTCTGTTTATCGAAGAAATTGGTGAATATGTATACCGCATCGACCGAATGATGTGGAGCTTGAAGCGCGCAGGAAAGCTTAAAGGTTTGGCGGGACTAATTGTTGGACAGTTTACTGACATCAAAGACAATAATAATCCTTTTGGACAATCCGTTCATGAGATTATTTCTGAACACGTGAAAGACTATAATTTTCCAGTTTGCTTCGGATTTCCTGCTGGCCATGAAGATATTAACCAACCAATTCTGCTTGGAAAAGAGTATCGACTATCCGTAAATAATATGCGCACTCGCCTAGAATAGCAACACTTTTTCTTCACGTTTATTAATTACATTTTACATCAATAATGTAATTTAACAATAAAAATCCCTTCCTTTTATGAAAATGCAAAAATAAAGCAATATATTTGTTGTTAATTAGACCAATTCTATTTACCATGAAAAAGACTTCTATATTTCTTGTGATTTTATTATTCACAGTTACCATTTTATCAGCTCAGACAGAAAATGTTTTTAAAGTTCCGCTAATTGGCGACAAAGCACCTTCATTTACGGCAAAATCAACACAAGGAGACATCAGCTTTCCTGACGATTATTTCGATAAATGGATACTATTATTTAGCCACCCTGCTGATTTTACACCGGTTTGTACCTCTGAAATTTTGGATCTTGCTTCCATGCAGGACGATTTTTAAAAATTGAATACAGAACTAATGGTGGTTTCAACAGATCGCCTCAATAGCCATATCGAATGGGTTAAATCAATTGAATCAATAAATTATAAAGAGCGTGGTTTGATGAAGATAAACTTCCCAATTGTATCGGACTCTGAACTTGAAATTTCAAAAAAATACGGCATGATACATCCGGGTTCAAGCTCTACGAATACGGTGCGTGCAGTATATATTATCAATCCAGATGACAAAATACGTGCAATTTTTTACTATCCTAAAAATATTGGAAGAAACCTTGATGAAATAAAACGCACCTTAATAGCCTTGCAATATTCAGAAAAGAATGAAGTGTTAATTCCTGCCAATTGGAACCCAAGCGATGATGTTCTAATTTCTAGCCCAGAAACAATGGATGAGGCTGAAAAACTTGAAAAGACAAATAATCCTGATTTATATTCTCTTACCTGGTATATGTGGTTCATGAAACAATAAACTTTTTGAATAACAACCTATCATAATTTGTTAAAAATGGTAAACGATCAAAAGAAATATAGTCGACATGAAATGGCCGATATGTTTATCAAAATAGCTAATGATTTAACAGAGGATGAGTCTGTTGAGCGTATCAGTTCTGCTTTTTTGTATGCAGCAGCTCGCTTTAATGCCTTTGAGGCTGCCTCAAAATCCAAGCACTTGAAAAAAGACAAAGAAGATGTGATGCAATGGTTTATCAAGGAATATCAGCGCATGTTAGATGTCAACATAGATGAATATGTAGAGTCGCTTGGAAAAAGCAATTACCATCCTAATTAAGAAGAAGAATTATCATAAACTTCTTTCAATAAAATCATTTGGAATTGTTGTTTCTGGAATCTTAAAATCAAACCATTCTTGCAAAGGAAATTCGAAACAGCTGGCATGCATATAGTTGTATAGCGATTTCCTTAACCCAAAACCAAACTGCTCGTGATCAATTGCTGTTTTATCGCTAAACTGCACATCATTGTAAGCAAAGGTGCTTTCTGTGCTTTCAACTGTAATTCCATATTGCGTAGGATTTTTGCCAATAGGGCTATGAGCCGTTAAGGCAAATTGATGCCAAAATGCCGACTGAATTAGATCAAGCTCAAATAATTGCCTGACCATTTCAAGGCTGTCGATTGTTTCCTGAACCGTTTGACTAGGATAGCCATACATTAAATAGGCGTGAACCATAATTCCTGAATCCGTAAAGTTTCTTGTCACCTGTGCAACCTGCTCAACTGTAACGCCCTTATTAATTAGTTTCAGCAATCGTTCGGAGGCTACTTCCAAACCACCTGAAACAGCTATACAGCCTGACTGATGAAGGAGGTCACACAGGTCTGCATTAAAACTTTTTTCAAAACGAACATTTGTCCACCAAACAACATCCAATTCTCTTTTAATAATTTCAAGGGCGAGTTTCTTCATTAAAATGGGAGGGGCTGCTTCATCAACAAAATGAAAACCATTTTCTCCTGTTTGCTCAATTAGCTGTTCCATCCGGTCGACTAATAATTTTGCATTTGATGGTTCATACAATCTTATATAATCTAATGAAGTGTCGCAAAAAGTACATTTTGCCCAATAGCAGCCATGAGCCATTGTTAATTTAATCCATCTTCCATCACTCCACAGGCTATGCATTGGGTTGGCAATTTCAATAACCGAAATATAGCGATCAAGCAATAAGTCTGAATAATCTGGAGTACCCAATTCTGCCTGTTTGTAATCATTTTTGACGGAGCTGTTGTTGTAGATAACTTTGCCATTTTCCCCTAATAATGTTCTCTTCAAGCTATTGTTTTCCGGATTTAAAACCTTTGCTAATAACAACTCAATTGGCAGCTCTCCATCATCGAGGGTGATAAAATCAATATAATCGAAAACCCGGGGATCAGTTACATTTCTTAGCTCTGTATTCGGAAAGCCTCCTCCCATTGCTATTTTGATGTGGGGAAAGCCGGACTTTATATATTGTGCACAGCGAAAAGCACTATAAAGATTGCCCGGAAAGGGTACTGATATACAAACTAATTTCGGTTGAATTGTTTTTAGTTTTTGGTCAAGAATAGTTAGTGCAATTTCATCAATATAAGATGTTGCTTGTGTTAATAGATTGTTTAAGCTATCAAAGGAATTAGCACTCATCGCAATTTTTTCTGCATAGCGACTAAAACCAAATTTTTCATCAACACATTCTTTTATGAAATCAGAAAGATCCTCCAGATATAAAGTTGCAAGATACTTCGCCTTGTCCTGCAATTCCATTTCTTCTAAAGCCCATTCATTTGCCTCTAGATGTGAAAAGCGAGATGCTTGAGGGAGGAGTTTTCCAGATAGAATTTTCGAGATTATTGTATCATTTTTTCCTTGTAGGAACTCTACTACTTCATTAATTGATGCCAAATATTTTGCTCGAGAACGATAAATCTTCTTGGCATTTTTTGTATTTATTGTTTTCTTCTCAAATGCAAATGAAAACATTTGCGGCAGTCCTTTGTCGGAATATAGAGACAGTATTGCTTCTATACCCAAATCCATTTGGAATGAACTGATTTTTTTTGTGTTAAAAAAACCTTTCAAATAGGCTGTTGCCGGATAGGGGGTATTAAGTTGAGTAAAAGGAGGTGTGATGAAAAGGATATCTTTCATGATGAGCAATGATACAAAATTATTCGGAATGAATAATAGAATAACGTTTATTGAATTGCTGTGTGTAAATATTGTTCAGAAGAACTATTCTAATTATTTACTAACGTTCGCAACTAATCACTAATTACAACCTACTCAGCATAAAGTTTTGCTCTTTTCTCCTGTACAGCTTCATCAACAATATAATGATCATACTCCATCACTCTATCTATAATGCCATTGGGTGTTAATTCAATTATGCGATTACAAACTGATTGAATAAATTCATGATCATGTGAGGACATGAAAACATTGCCCGGGTACTTTGAAAGATTGTTGTTGAAAGCCTGTATTGACTCCAAATCCAAATGATTTGTTGGTGTGTCCAATATCAAGACATTGGCATTAGCAAGCATCATTTTTGAAATCATGCAACGCATTTTTTCGCCTCCTGAAAGCACACTCACCTTTTTGTAAATATCTTCTCCTGCAAAAAGCATTTTACCTAAATACCCTCTGATATAAGGTTCGGAAGTTTCAGGTGTAAACTGACTAAGCCAGTCGAATAAGCTTAATTTACTCTTAAAAAACTCTGCATTATCTATTGGCAGATAGGCATGTGTAATGGTTTGTCCCCAGGTATATGTTCCTGAGTCAGCCTCTTTCTTGTCATTTATGATTTCGAAAAAAGCAGTCATTGCTCTTGGATCTCTGGAAAGAAATACAATCTTCTCCCCCTTTGCAGCGTTAAACTCAACATCCTTGAACAAAACTTTGCCATCCATACTGGCACTTAAACCGCTTACCTCAAGAATAACATCTCCAGCCTCTCGCTCTGGTTTAAAAATTATTCCCGGATATTTTCTTGTAGAGGGTTGAATATCTTCAATATTCAACTTTTCTATCATCTTTTTACGACTTGTTGCTTGCTTGGATTTAGCCACATTCGCACTGAATCGCTGGATAAACTCTTGCAGCTCTTTCTTTTTTTCTTCAGCCTTTTTATTTTGTGTTTGTTGCTGTCTCAATGCTAATTGACTACTTTGATACCAAAATGTGTAGTTTCCTGCAAACATTTTCACTTCGCCAAAGTCAATATCCACTGTATGTGTACTGATAGCATCTAAAAAGTGTCTGTCGTGCGAAACAACCAAAACTGTATTTTCAAAATTTGCCAAATAGCTTTCCAGCCACACAACTGTTTCGAGATCCAAATCGTTTGTTGGCTCATCCAATAACAAATTATCTGGTTTGCCAAAAAGTGCCTGAGCCAATAATACCCTAACTTTTTGTTTACCGCTCATTTCACTCATTAAAGTATCGTGAAACTTTTCTTTGATTCCCAAGTTACTCAGCAAGGTGGCTGCATCGTTTTCAGCATTCCATCCATCCATGTCTGCAAATTTCTCTTCTAATTCTGCCGCTTTCATTCCATCTGCATCTGTGAATTCTGTTTTTGCATAGAGTTTATCTTTCTCTTGCATGAGAGCCCACATTTGTGAATGTCCTTTCAAAACAGTATTGAGTACACTACATTCATCAAAGGCAAAGTGATCCTGGCTTAAAACAGACATCCGCTCACCACTTCCCATAGAAATATGCCCTGATGTGGCATCCATTTCTCCGGCAATAACTTTAAGGAGGGTTGATTTGCCCGCTCCATTTGCACCTATTATTCCATAACAATTTCCGGCAGTAAACTTCATGTTTACTTCCTGAAACAATACTTTTTTACCAAACTGTATTCTTAAATCTGCAACTGTAATCATCTAAATATTTCTGTTTTTTATCCTAAATCTGCTCTCAAAAAGCGTGCAAACGTAAGCAAATTTCTACAGAAATAGACGATAGATCGTAAAGTAATTAATTGTAGTAGAAGTAGTTGTGTAATAACGTTTCTGTTTTAATTAATAATGGGGGAGGTTTTAATTAAATTTTTTCTTCTTTAATTAGCTCCCCTTTTTCGTAATGCTCTGTTTTTACTATTTTTTCTGTTTCTGACCAAAATGTTTGGATTCCATCTTTCTTGCCATCAATAAAGTATACATCACATTCTTTAACACCACTTAAAAAGAACCACTCCCATGTGCCCTCTTTTTCATCATTTTTAAACAAGCCTTTGCTTCTCAGTTCACCTGTTTCAGTATACAACAAAGATTCACCGTCAAGTTTGCCTTCGTGATAGTTTAAATCTGATAATAGTGTTCCGTTATCTGCATAATATTTCCAATTGTTGTGTGCTTTTCCCTTGTAAAAATCTCCTTCTGATTGCAGAATCCCATTGAAATAATATTCGCGATGATGGCCCATTCCATTTTGTACCATTTGCGTACCCGTGCTATCCCAGCTATTGTCTAAAATATATTCATTATCTGAATAGTGTCCAACTTCAAGCAACACACCGCTACTATGCCATGTTTTCCACTCTCCATGTCTGCGGCCATTTCTTATTCCTCCAGTAGATTCGAGATTACCATTAGTGTGATAATATTCAAGGTTACCAAATCCATCAATAACCATTTGGCTTTTGTCTTCTTTCCAAATATTCATTACGAGCATTTCACCGTCTGAATATTCAATTTCAGAACTTTTTGAGCCATCAACAAAATAGCTTATCCAAAGTCCTGTTTCTTCTGCTTTTTCAAATATTCCTTTTTGGTAAATAGTTCCGTCTTCATAATAATAAACATATTCGCCATCTTCCAGCCCTCTGGAATAAGACCCTTCTACAGCAATTTGCCCATTTTCATAGTAATTACGGCATAGTCCCTCTAATCTGTTTTCATGAAAATAGGACTCCTCGCTTACTTTGCCATTTGGATGATAAAAGGTCCATTTGCCATGTGAAAGTCCATTTCGATAGGTACCAATCTTCTGAAGAGATCCGTCTTCAGCATACCAATGCCAAATACTATCTTCTTTGCCATTTTTATAAAATTGTGTTGCTGCAAGATTACCGTTTTCATACCAAAAAGTCCACTCTCCCTCCATATCTTCTCCAACCATCTTTCCTTTTGCTTGTTTTTGCCCACTTTCATAATGATATGTTTCCATGCCATCAGACAGGGTACTTATTACAACAATGGCCAAAATGATAAGAACAGAACCTAAAAATAAAACATAAGATGGTTTCGTTCTGGCTTTAGCTTCTGCAATATCGATTACCAGCTCATTGGGAATTTCTTTTCCTTCCCAACCAGCTCCGCATGCCTCACATGCGGCAACCTTTCTCCCGCCAAACGGAAATATTGGTATCCAGAATAATGAAAAGTATTTTTTAAAAAAATGGAATGAAACCTTTTTTTCATTGCATGATGGGCACTGACTTAAACGAAGTTGGTCTGTCTTAAGCTTCTTTTCTCCCCAACCGTAGACGATCATAATAGAGTGTTTTTAATTTAGTGGCAAGATATTAAAATACTTGAGAATATCATTTGTTAATTAATCGACATAGTGAATTAATTTTCACCCATTTGCAACCCTTAGCCTTTTTCATTGTCCTTAGGGTTGTTAAATTAAACTGAAAAACTCAAAACAATGAAAAAATCTATTGTAATAATTAGCTTGATAATCTTTTGTGGAGGAAGCATAACGCATGCCCAGCAATCTTCAGAAAAACAGAATGAGATTGTACTGTATACTTTCTTTTTTAATGTTGTTCCAGACAATTTTAATGTTCCGCTGGTGGGCTTTTTCAATGTGGCTCGTGGCAATCACACAGGTTTACAGGTTGGTTTTGTGAACACCACCTTCGGTCAATTCACAGGTGGTCAAATCGGTTTTGTCAATAGCAATATCAAATCAACAACAGG
>JABINZ010000091.1 GCA_018698135.1 Bacteroidota bacterium | reverse complement strand
TTTTTTACACCAATGATATTAATCTTTATTTTGGTATCATTGGTGTTTTATCAACATTCGACTTTGAACAACTTCTCTATTAAAACTTAATGAAATTGTAGAAAATTGGAATCTAAAAATCCAATCCCAACGAAAGGTAAGTCAAGTTCTGGTACGTCACTCCTCCTTCAAATCCCCAAGCGTGATCTAATTTGACATAATAGCCAAATAATTTCGAACGAACCCCAATACCATAACCACCAACTATGGGTTCTCCAACCGTGATTACAGTAATGGTTAACGGATTGTTCTTGATAATGCGCTTGTGCAAAGAATTTTCTTCAGAATAAGGATTTGGCCCAGTCCATGCAGTTCCAATATCTGCGAATGGAACAATCATGAAATTTTCTAAAAAAGAAGATTTTAAAGGTAAATCGGAGAAATATTTAAAAATAGGAATGCGTAATTCTGTGTTAAAAACTGCATAGGAATTTCCGTTACGAATATTTTGGGGGAAGCCTCTCATTTGAGTTGCTAATGATTTGTAGATGTAATTTACTTCAGGGTCAACCTGAATGTCTTCATTTATTTTCGGGAATAGCCAGTTATCAATTCCACCCAACATAAACACAATTTTTGAGCTTCCCATAGAGGAGGCAAAAGCAAAACGATTGGCCCAAATTATCTCTTTGCTAATCTTGACATATTTTCGATAATCAGCACCTATTACAACAAATGCATTTGTCTTATTCTCGAAATTCCAATAGTTTTCTCCATAAATTTTTAAACGGGTTCCATATAAAATATTCTCACCAATTTTCCGCGAATTATCAAATATATACTCAAGTCTAAAGCCAGTATAGGTTGATAAAATGTCCTTAGTTGTGAGGCTGGTTTGCTCTGATGAAAGTGTTATATTTCGATCCTGACGAATGAAAATATCAGATTTTAATGCCGAATACCAGCTGAAAGGGTATTTTAACTGAACTCGACCTTCATGGGTAAGTTGTTTATTTCGAATATAAATATTGTCTGATGTTTCAGATTTTCTATAAAATATATATTTTCGATCCAACCTACTCTTAAGGTTTTCAAAAGCCATGATGTATTCAGCTCCATCTAAATTACCTTTTATTCTTACTCCCCCTGAAATTCTGTAATCTTTAAACAGATCGTTAATTCCAACCATAAAAAAAGCATTGGTTACTTTATTAATGGGTGTTAGTGGTTCATTTTTATTATAAACCAAATAGGGTGAGTTTAAAAAACTATTATCGAATTGACTAACCAGATGATTGGGTGTAAAGGATAGAAAGTAAGAACTGGAGGAACCAAATCTATTTCTTTTATATGTAATGATGGAGTCGTTTTGGTTATTTGGGCGAAGTAAATCTGCCTCACTAAAAACAATTGCACGTGGCAAATCAATACGATTGTTTGAATCGACTAATCGGATTGCAAAATCATTTATAAAATAGTAATCGAAACTATCAGCAGAATTATTTTCATCACTTTTTTTCTTTTCAACATTTCGAATTCGCTTGGAAGTTGTTTTTCGTGTTCTGTCTTTTGAAAGTTTCTCATTTCGTGAATATTCGATGTATTTCTGCTGCATAGTTTGGGTCGCAGTTTTATCCAGAATTTCCTTACTTACATTTGGCGGGATAGGTGCTAAAGAAAGGATTACTTTATTATTCTCTTTAAACAATTCCAATATCAATGATGATTTCTGCTGAATATCGTATTGTCTGATATGACGCATATAATTGGTCAGGGAATAATGATAAGCAGTATCGTTGTATATTATTGCAGTATCGATAGAGCGTATTAAAGAATCTTTTAACTTTAGCTCAAATGCATAAACCAAATCCATGTTATTTTTCCAAAATCGAACGGTGTCATTGGTATATCGAGCTGTATCCTGATATTCAACAATGATTTCAATTTTATGGAAAATAGAATCCAGATAGACTGCATTCCGATTAATAATTCCATTTTCTGTAGTTAAATAACTTAAAAAATTGGTGTCGTATTCGGCAGGTTTAATCTCGTCAATATCCTTTGTAAAACTAATCCTTCTAAGCTCCTTACTTCTTATTTGAGCATTGTAATAGAATATATCATAACTAGGGTTGAAGGCTAAATCAGCATCGAAAAGTTTTCTTGAAAGAATATTATCTGGCCTGTTTGAACTAAAAACAATTCCTTCATCCTGTCCAACGAATACAGGAGATTGATCATCAAAAATATCATTGGTGATGGGAAACAAACGATAGGATTTTAATTCGTAAATAAAAATGTCACTGCTTCCATTACGTATTCCTGAAAGCACAATTTTAGATCCTCTTTTATTGTAACTGAAATCTAAAATTTTATTCAATTTGTCAATACTCCGCTCGTTTATTTTTTTCTTTTTCTCAAAATCATATTCAAAGAAAACAGGATTCGTTTTTTCTTCATAAACAATTGCAAGCTTTTCGCCTCGAGGATGCCAATCTATTAAAGGATAACTTTTGTCGATATTACTTTCATATATTTTATGCCCTTTTTTATATATTTTATTTTTCTCAGCTTCATTTATTTGATAAATCCAAATGCTTGATTTTCCTTGTTTATTTAATGAATAGGCTATTTTGTTTCCATCGGGTGATAGTTTGATTTGCGTTATTTCACCTTTCTTTTTTAGTTTTTTTAGCTCAAGGATATAGTCAAATTGTTGGAATTTGCTTTCTTCTTTAGATAGAATTTCATATCTGTAAAACTTATACCAATCCTGGTATATTTGGTAAAATGGTCTGCCAATTACAAAGTCAAACCCACTTTCAATATTCTTATTGATACGGGTCAGATATAATATATTCCCGAGCTTTGACTTTCCATAAATATTTATAACATATTCCCAGAAGTAATGTCCGATCAGAATTTTTTCTTCAGGTTTCAAGCGGCCAAACTTCCTGTAATTGTCATAGGCAATACCGTCTTCAAACTCTTCTTTTTGTTCGTAGCTTAAGTCACCTGAAAGATAAGATATCAATCCCTGATAGTACCATTCAGGAATATTGATGAGTGCAACATTCTGAATTCGCTCTTGAATGCTGGTTCCATAAAGTGCTTCATTCATCATCACTTCAAGTAAAGAAGCACGTATTCGTTTATTAAAATTTTCGTGGTCACCATCAAAATATACAAAAGCGATATTATCAACGATGGGAGTATGTCCGCCTGAGTTGTATTGTTCTTCGGCAAGTGTAATGTTTGATTGCCTGTAATCGGCATAAGTATTATAAATAACGATGGTAATTCGACTGCTATTTCGTGTATTTATTAGTTCTTCAATTTCTTCCAGTTGAGATGAGCCATGTGTTAATACATATTGAGCAAGGTTTTTACCACCCATGTAATAGTACACTTCGAAATCAGTTGTTCGATAAAAGTACCAGTCAAATTTTCCATATTGCACACGCGATTTGCCAAAATCAGTTTGTATCCCTTGAGCCTGAATTGACAAGCATGACATACTGAAAATTGTAACAAACAGAAAAAAATAAAAATTACTTCGTAATTGCATGTGAAAAGCTAACAGATGATGTTTTCAAAAATACGCATATTGATGTTAAAGCTTCCTTCTTACTGAAAATATTATACCAAAAGACTGCTAAAATGTAAGCATTTTTGGCAATATTGCAGCTTTTTTTGGACAAAGTGTCATCTGGTATTTTGGTATAGTAATCGCAATTATACATCAAAACATAATATATAAATCTGTTAATAAAATTGATAAAATAGTATAATGGAACATTTAACGAAACAAACATTTCTGGACAAAGTATTTAATTTTGAAGAAAATAAAGAGTGGAAATTTGAAGGTAAAAAACCTGCACTTATTGATTTTTATGCTGATTGGTGTCAACCATGTAAAATAGTAGGTCCTATTTTAGAAGAACTTGCCAAAGAGTATGATGGAAAAATTGATATTTACAAAGTAAATACTGAGCAGGAACAAGAATTATCCGGTGCTTTTGGGATACAAAGTATTCCTTCTTTACTATTTATTCCATTGGATGGTCAGCCTCAAATGGCTCAAGGTGCTTTACCTAAAAATTCTTTAGAAGAAGCTTTCAAAAGTGTTTTGAAGATAGAAAAATAAACAATATTTCATAATTTTAGTTTTAGGGCAGGATTATTTCTGCCCTTTTTTTTGCTTATAAATTGACACTACTTCTCAAAAATCCTAAACTTCCCCAGTCCAACTTTTTGTAGAAAATATTGAATAGAAACCCCAATTACACCCATTCCATAAATTGCACTTCTTCTCAAATTAATGGAAGATGCTTCTAATGCCTTTGTTGGTGTTATCACCAACAAATTATTTAAGACAATTAGTATAAATTTGATAGTAAAATCTGAATCATTGTAATAATGACTGGGATATTCTTTTATACAGCTAGTATTATTAAAAAGCAAAAAATTTTCTTTAGTAAAGATCGATGTGAAATAATCACAAATAGTCTTAAGTATCTTGTTGATGAAAATCGAATTTTTCTATATGCATTTGTTATTATGCCAGATCATATTCATTTAATATGGGAAATGAATGATGGAATACAATACTCTGGTAACCAAAGAAACTTTATGAAGTTTACAGCACAACAGTTAAAGTTTCATATGCTTGAAAATGATCAGGACTTATTGACGATATTAAAAGTAGACAAGAAAGATAGGGAATATCAGATATGGGAAAGGAATCCATTGTCAATTGAATTATATACATCAAAAGTCATCGACCAAAAGTTAGACTATATTCATAATAATCCACTTCAAAAAGGGTGGAATCTAACAGATGATCCGGCAAATTTTTATTACAGTAGTGCTGGTTTTTATTTGGAAGGCAAAACAAATTGGAGCTTCATTACCAATATTTATGATGTTTGAAATAAAATTTGTTGGTGATAACACCAACAAGGGCGTAATATATCATTACTATAGTTTGAGGGCAGGATTATTTCTGATCTTTTTTTTGCTTATAAATTGACTCTACTTCTCAAAAATCCTAAACTTCCCCAGTCCAACTTTTTGTAGAAAATATTGAATAGAAACCCCAATTACACCCAAGCCATAAATTGCACTTCTTTTCAAATTAATGGAAGATGCTTCTTCAAAATATTTAGTAGGACAGGTAACTTCTGCAATTTCAAATCCAGCATAAAATATTTGTGCAGTAATTTGATTGTCAAAAATAAAATCATCTGAATTCTTTTCATAACAAATACTTTCCAAAACTTCCTTTCTGAATGCACGGTAACCTGTATGATATTCTGAAAGTTTTTGATGCATAAGAATGTTTTGAAATAAGGTCAACAGGCGGTTTGCAATATATTTATACCAGGGCATGCCTCCTTTTTTAGCTCCTCTACCCAGAATGCGTGAAGCATAAACTACTTGATATAGATCCGATGAAAGAATGGCTGAAATGGCTGGAATTAGTTTTGGTGTATACTGATAATCGGGGTGAAGCATAATGATAATATCACCGCCTAATTCCAAAGCTTTGTTGTAACAACTTTTCTGGTTGCCACCATATCCTTTGTTTTGATCATGACTAATAATGTGCTTAATCCCAATTTTTTTGGCCACTTCAAGCGTGTTGTCTTTGCTGAAATCATCTACCAATACTACCTCGTCAACAATGTTATGAGGAATTTCATCAAAAGTTTGTTTCAGTGTTTTTTCTGCATTATAGGCAGGAAGTACAACAACTATTTTTAAATCATTTATCATTGCTATAATTGAGCTACAAAAATATAAATAAGATATTTAGCAAACAGACTCCTTATTATTAATTGTCAATTCTAAATTATACATAATTTTAGTGCTGGAATTATAAGCCTAAATTGCTATTATCCTCAATAAATATGACTCAAGAAACAAATATCAATAAAGATTATCAAAAGTTGATTTACGAGAATCGTGAAAGACTGAAAGAGCTTAACACGATTAACAGGACAATTGCCTTAATCAAAGAAGGGAAGAGTATAGATGAAACGCTAAAACATATCTGTATGATTCTTCCAGCTGGTTGGCAATACTCAGAGTACACTTGTGCTCGAATTAAATACGATAATCAGGAATACAAATCTATCTCTTTTACTGAAAACAGGTGGATGCAGATCGCCAATTTTGAAACCTTGGATGGCAAAAACGGATCAATTGAAATATTTTATACCAAGGAATTTGTCACACTTGATGAAGGACCATTTTTAAAGGAAGAGCGTGATTTAATTAATAACATTGCAAGTTTACTAACGGGTTATCTGAATTCGATAGCTGCTCATTTTATTTTCAATACAAAATCGGAACCCGCAAATACATTACTCTCAGAGGAAGATTTAACGACTAAAACAAATCGAAAGCTTTTACAAAAGTTCCTAAATAAAAACAATTACGATCGTGATGTTTATCACGACCTAATGCCTTTTAAAGTTCGGGAGATATTGCTTGTAGCCAATTTATACGATGCGTATAGTATTGAAAAAGAAGGTCGATTTTCTGAACATGTATTGGGTGAATATCATCAGCTTAACTTGTCGTCCATTCCACGAATAACAGGTGTTTCATCAGCAGAAGAAGCATTTGAACAACTAAGGAATAAGCATTTCGATATGATTATTTTTATGGTTGGTGTGGATAAAGCTGGACCTTTGGAAATGAGTGAACAAGTCAAGTCCAAGTACCCGTATATCCAAACATTTTTCCTTTTAAATAATAACCGCGATATAGGATTTTTTAGGGATGAAAAACCATCATTTATTGATCGGATATTTGTGTGGAATGGCGATTCGAAGATTTTCTTTGCCATGATTAAACATGTAGAAGACAAAATAAATGTGGAGAATGATACCCGATATGGTATGGTTCGGGTGATTCTTTTGGTAGAAGATTCACCAATTTATTATAGTCGTTATTTACCCTTGCTCTTTAATATTGTGCTTGAACAAACCAAACGAATAATTGATGATGTTTCGACCGATGAATTGTATCGTGTATTGAAGCTTCGAGCCCGACCAAAAATTCTTTTGGCATCTAATTTCGAAGAAGCAATCGATATAGTTAATCGGTATAAAGATTATATGCTGTGTTTGATTACCGACATGAAATACGCAAGAAATGGAGTTGATGATGAATTAGCAGGCTCAAAACTGGTGAAGTATGTAAAAGAACATTTAAAACATTTACCAACCATAATCCAATCATCAGATCCAACAAATGCGCAACATGCTTATGAACTAAAGTGTACTTTCATTGATAAAAACTCAGATAGTCTGGTGCAGGATATCAAGAGTTTTATTACTCACTATCTTGGATTTGGTAATTTCATTTATAGAAATAAAAAAGGGGCACAAATAGCTATTGCCCGTTCTCTCAAAGAATTTGAAAAACATTTGCATTCATTACCTGAAGAGTCGTTGGTTTATCATGCCAAGAAAGACCATTTTTCACTTTGGCTAATGGCCAGAGGCGAAATTCAGGTGGCCAGAATAATTAATCCGGCTCGTGTTTCGGATTTCGAAACTCCACAAGGATTACGTGAGTACATGATCAATGTTATTCAAAAGTTCAGAAATGAGCAAAACAAAGGAAAAGTTATTCCCTTTGAAGAAACGTCCATTTTAGATGATCAGAATATTGTTGGATTGAGTGCAGGAGCACTTGGTGGCAAAGGACGAGGAATATCATTTATAAACACCTTGGTTAATAATTTTGATTTTTCACAATTGGTTCCTGACATCAATATTTCAACACCTATAACAACTATCATCGGTATTGAAGAGTTTGAAATGTTTTTGGAGAGAAACAAATTGCATGAACGTTTGTTTAATGGAGATGGATTTGAGCATATTAAAGATATTTTTGTTGAGTCTAAAATCACCGATTCTTTATCTCGTAAATTAAAAATCCTTTTAAAGAAGATCAAAAAACCAATCGCAGTACGTTCATCAGGTTTATTTGAAGATTCACTAATGCAACCTTTTGCTGGAATTTTTGAAACCTACATATTACCGAATAGCCATCCGGATATCAATGTGAGATTGGAACAATGTATTACGGCAATCAAATTGGTTTTTGCTTCTGTTTTTTCAAAAACTGCTCGCGATTATATTGAGGCTATAAACTACAAGATTGAAGAAGAAAAAATGGCTGTTGTCATTCAGGAGGTTGTTGGTAATCAATATGGTGAAGTGTTTTATCCTCATATTAGTGGTGTTGCTCAATCCTATAATTATTACCCATTTGGACATATGAAGCCCGATGATGGATTTGCTGTTGCAGCACTTGGATTAGGAACATATGTGGTTGAAGGCGAAAAAGCATATCGTTTTTGTCCCAAATACCCCAATTTGGAAATCAATAGTCCCAAGGATCAGTATAAAAACTCTCAGCTTCATTTTTATGCTGTTGATTTAAGTAAAACTGATGTGAATCTTCTGGAAGGTGAAGATGCAGGCTTGATAAAACTAGATATTGATGTGGCCGAAAAACATCAAACACTTAAGCATTTAGCTTCTGTTTATAATGCAGATAACAAAACAATTATCCCTGGATTAGATGCGTATGGCCCTCGAATTATCAATTTTGCTAATATTTTGAAATACGATTATATTCCATTAGCCACTTCAATAGATGCAGTACTTGATGTCGTTAAGGAAGCAATGGGAACACCAGTTGAAATTGAGTTTGCAGTTAATTTGAATAAAGATGAAAATGGAAAAGCAACGTTCTATTTACTTCAAATAAAACCATTAATCGGGTCATCTCAGGACTATACGGTAGATATGTCTGATGTGAAGAAAGAAGACATTGTACTGTTTACTGAAAAAGGGATGGGTAATGGTATGGTAAATGATCTTAGGGATATTATTTATATTGATTATTCGGCCTTTGATAAAAGCCAAACTGAAGAGATGGCTATTGAAATAGAACAAATGAATGCAGATATGGTTAAGCAGGGAAAAAAGTATGTTTTAATAGGTCCGGGACGATGGGGTACTCGAGATCGCTGGATTGGAATTCCTGTCGTTTGGCCTCAGATTTCAAATGCTAAAGTGATTGTGGAAACCAGTTTCGAAGATTATCCACTGGATGCCTCATCTGGCTCACACTTCT
Source organism: Bacteroidota bacterium (assembly GCA_018698135.1). Taxonomy (NCBI): domain Bacteria; kingdom Pseudomonadati; phylum Bacteroidota; species Bacteroidota bacterium. The sequence continues at coordinate 21,703 of JABINZ010000091.1, read as the reverse complement.
TCCATAATGTTACATCCATGAATGTCGGATACCTTACTGTTCAGCAAGAATTTGGAGATAACCGAATAAATTGGAAGATGTTGGATGAACAAAAACAAATTAGTAGAGGAAAGTTTTTCAAACATATCGAGTTTGAAAAGTCATTTAATGTGATGATGGACGGCAGAAAGCGAATTGCCGTTATTTGTAAATAAAAAAACCGAATAAATGCGTGATGTAATTTTTCAGAGTTTAAATGAAAGGCAAAAAGAACTCAATTGCCTATATGGAGTTTTGGAATTATTTCAGAACGTAAACGAATCTTTAGACTTTGTTTTTAGAAAAATTGTAAAATTGATACCAAAAGGTTGGCAATTTTCAAGTGTGTGTGTTGTTAGGATTACTTTTGAAGATCAAATTTATTGTTCAGAAGATTTTATTGAAACGGAATGGTTTCAAAATGCAAACATAGTTGTTGACAATAATGTGGTGGGTCAAATTGAAGTTTTCTATACTCAATTTATACGAGAACTTAATAATAGTCAGTTTTTACCGCAAGAGCAAAAGCTCATAAATACAATAGCAGAAAAAACGAGTAACTACATTTTTTATAGAAAATTAGCTCGAACTGTTGAGTACTTGAAGGAGCAGGAAACCATCGTTAAAAATGATAATCCATCAACTGAGATTTTAACGGCAAGTCAGGATGAACACTGGAATTGGCGCTTGAACATTGCAAAAAAAATTGCTTCCCATATTATTAAGGATACATACGATATTATAAATTTATACGTAATTGAAAGTACGAATCAAGCTAATGCAGGACCTGCAAGTAGTATTGATTTTATTATTCATGTCAAGGAAGGATCATCGAAAATCGAATTGTTAAAAATATGGTTTGACGGATGGGGTCTTTGCTTAGATGAAATAAATTATCAACGTACCGGGCATATAGCTAATCGAAGCTTATTGGACTTACATTTTGTAACTGATAAAGATATTGAAGCAAACGAAAGATATGCCTCCATGATTAATGCTGTAGATAATTCTGAATTTGCAATACGAAAATTGATCTAATGGAAGCTGTCAGAAAACAGAAAATATTGTTAAACATAAATTGCCATTGAAAAGAAGAAATAAATGATTTCAAACACAGCAGCAGGATCGGTATACCAACTCAATGAAACATCGTTTCATCTTTTGATGAAAACCCGAATTCATAAAGTATTGCTTATTTCAAGTACCTATGATGCTTTTATTTTGGAAGAAGATGGACGAATAGATGAACAGATTTTTAATGAATATGTTTCTTTAAGTTTACGTTATCCACCTGTATTTATACAAGCAACTTCTGCTGAGCAAGCATTTGAATTATTAGAATCGGAAGGGATCGATCTCGTTATTACGATGCTCAGTATTGATGATATGGATCCATTCGAATTTTCCAGACAGATTAAATCGAAATATGAGGAGATACCCATTGTGGTGCTCACTCCTTTTTCCCGAGAAGTATCTATCAAACTCAAAAATGAAGATTTAAGTGCCATCGATTATGTGTTCAGTTGGTTAGGAAATGCCGATTTGCTATTGGCTATTATCAAACTGATTGAAGACAAAATGAATATGGAACACGATGTAGATACCATCGGTGTTCAAACCCTTATATTAGTTGAAGACTCCATTCGATTTTACTCATCCTATTTACCTCAGTTGTATAAAATTATTTTCAAACAATCTAAGGAGTTTATGACCGAAGGATTGAATGAGCATCAAAAAATGCTTCGTATGCGTGGCCGTCCAAAAGTTATCCTTGCCACAAATTATGAAGAAGCGCTTCAGTTTTACGAACGCTATAAGAATAACCTTTTGGGAATTATTTCCGACATTAGTTATAAGCGAGACAATGAACTGGATAATCTTGCTGGTGTTAAGTTGTGCAAGAAAGTGAAAATGGCAGATCAGTATCTTCCATTTCTTCTGCAATCATCAGAAATTGCTAATTCAAAATATGCAAAAGAATTAAACGTCAAGTTTCTCCATAAAGGATCAAATACCCTGGATATTGAATTGCGTGAATATGTAAACGAATACCTTGCCTTTGGAAAGTTTATTTTTCTCGATCCAAAAAGCATGAAGGAAATTGCACATGCACCTGACTTGAATAGTTTGCAGCATAAGATAATGGAAGTCACTGATGAAAGTTTTCGCTACCATATTGAAAGGAATCATATTTCAAAATGGTTGAATGCTAGAGCGCTATTTCCAATTGCAGAAAAAATAAAATATCTGACCACGGGCGATTTTAAAAATCTGGATGAAATACGCAGATATATTTTCGATACCATTGCTCAATATCGATTAAACAAGGGGCGTGGAGTTATTGCTGAATATGACCGACATCGTTTTGATGAATATACCATTTTCAGTAGAATTGGAAATGGATCAATTGGTGGTAAAGCACGTGGTTTGGCTTTTATTGATTCCATGATTAAGAAAAACAATATCATGAATATGTGGGATGATGTTGTTGTCACTATTCCGCGAACTGTGGTTTTGACCACCGATGTTTTTGATGAGTTCATGGAAGATAATAATTTATATCGGGTTGCCTTATCAAATCTAACTGATGATGAAATTCTCAAACATTTTATCAATTCCAGATTACCCTATCGAATTCATGAAGACTTATTGGCATTTATTTCTGTAATTAATAATCCAGTAGCAGTTCGTTCATCCAGTTTATTGGAAGATAGTCATTACCAGCCATTTGCAGGTGTTTATTCTACTTATATGATTCCCAATAATCATGATGATGAAAATGTATTGTTATTACAACTTGGCAATGCAATTAAAAGTGTATATGCATCAGTGTTTTACAAATTCAGTAAGGCCTACATGAAGGCAACACGAAATGTAATTGATGCCGAAAAAATGGGGATTGTATTACAAGAAGTTTGCGGTTCAGCATATGGTAACAATTTTTACCCGACTATTTCCGGTGTAGCTCGTTCAATAAATTTTTACCCCATAGAACCTGAAAAAGCAGAAGATGGTGTGGTTAGTATTGCTATGGGATTGGGCAAACACATTGTGGATGGAGGTATTTCGTTACGGTTTTCCCCTGCCTATCCGCAGAAAATCATCCAACTTTCGAATGTCAGCAGTGCACTGAAAGAAACACAGAAATACTTTTACTCGCTTAATCTGGAAGGTAAAAATGTAATAACATCAGTTGATGATAGTGTCAACTTAAATAAGAGACCTATTAAGGAGGCTGAAAAAGAAGGCACGTTGAAAAAAGTAGCATCCACCTATGATTTTGAAAATGAAATGCTACGTGATGGTACGAATATAAAAGGAAAGCGCGTAATTACATTTTCACAAATTTTAAAACACAATACGTTTCCTTTAGCTGATATTGTTAAAACATTATTGGAAGTAGGAGCAAGGGAAATGAACAAACCAATTGAAATTGAGTTTGCTGTAAACTTGAATGTTCCTAAAGGTAAACCTAAAATTTTTAATCTCTTGCAGATTCGCCCTATTGTTGAAACTGATGAAACTATCAATTGCAAAATTGAAGAAATAGATCAAAATGAGTGTATAATCAGGTGTGATTCTGCTTTAGGAAATGGGATTGTAAATGACTTGACTGACATTGTTTATATAAAACCAGAATCGTTTGATGCTGCCAAAACAAAAGATATAGCGCTTGCTGTTGAGGAAATTAATCAGCAATTTGTTGAGGCCGATAAAAACTATATTTTGATTGGCCCTGGTCGGTGGGGATCAAGCGATCCTTGGCTAGGTATTCCAGTTAACTGGGCTCAAATATGTCAATCCAGATTAATTGTAGAATCAGGCCTGGAAAATTACCGAATTGATCCGAGTCAGGGAACACATTTCTTCCAGAACCTAACATCCTTTCGCGTGGGTTACTTCACGATCAATCCGTATATCAAAGATGGCTTTTTCGATTTGGATTACCTAAATAAGCAAACAGCTATTTTTGAGAATGAATATATCAGACATATCCGTTTTGATGAAGCTGTAAAAGTAATGATTGATGGAAAGCACAATAAAGGTGTGGTGCTAAAGTCGGGTAAATGTGGATGTGTTTAATCCATCTGTTGATTTTGGAACTATTTATATTTCTTATCATAAATTGTTAAATTTGAATAACATATGAAAATCTACTGTCATGAAAAGTTCACTAAAGTACTTTACATTTAGCCAAAAACAATTGAAAGAAGTATTATTGGTTATCGTTTCAGTTTTCTTCTCTGGTATTTCAATTCACTTGATAAATAATTTGCTAATGAAGCAATTCCCTTTAAAAGAAGAATTATTGAATACCATAGAGCCAACTGTGTATAGTTATACTGTATTTTTAGTGATAATTATGTCTGCATTTTATCATATGAAACCAATGAAGTGGTTTTTCTTTGCTTTGTATATAATAATTGGCTGTATTTTGTTTTTTTTTACTAGCACACTGGTGAATGTGTTCTGGCTGTAGATAGTTAATACATACAAGGGAATAAAGAAATTAGAATAGCTTGATCAATAATATTCCCAAAACAGTAGCTCCCAAACCAACAACTAAACTCAATCCCGTATAGCCAAAGAAACTGAGCAATTGTCCATCTTTAAGCAGGTTAATATTCTCCAAGGAGAAGGCTGAAAATGTAGTGAATCCACCACAAAAACCGGTTGTTAGAAAAAGTTTCCATTCATTACTTTGAATATTGCCTTTGGTGCTTAATCCGAATATGATTCCAATCAAAAAGCAACCAATGATGTTCACTGTCATGGTACCAAGTGGAAAACTACCTGTAAAAATTGAATGCACCCATTTATGCATCAGATAGCGTGAAGTACTTCCTAAAAAACCACCGACTCCTATGAAAAGTAATATTCTGACCATCTTATTAACCCACTTTACTCAACGTCTGCAACAATTTCATATTCACAATCTCAATACCCTTGTGATGAATATTGATAACCTTATCTTTTTTGAGTTCCGATAAAACCCGTACTGCACTTTCTGTTGACATTCCTGCTAATTCGGCCATATCTTTACGGCTGATAATTGGTTCTATCAAATTGGATTCGAAAATCTTTTCACTTAAATAAATCAATACATCAGCTACTTTACCCAATGCCTGTTTGTTGGCAATTGCCGATAAACGTTTTAAATGCCCCTCCGTAATTCGACAGTACCATTTCATCACTTCTTCAGCAAAAGCAGGATTGTTATGTATCACTTGTTTGAAAAGTTCAATATCAACCAAACAGATTTTACAGGCGGTAATAGCAGTTCCACTAAAATGATGTACATTCTTACCATATAATGAAGAGAGTCCGATAAAATCGAATGGTTTGATAAAACTAAAATTAAATCCTTTTTGAAGTGTGCCTTCCAGGAAGTTTTTCGTCAACCCATCCATTAATATCATGATGTAGGAGGAAATAGCTCCTTGCTTACAAATTGTTTCCCCCTTCTTAAAGTCAACTTGAACTTTTAAAAATGAGTCAATTTCACTATCCATTAAATGGAGATTTTTGAGCCATGTATGTAGAGTGTTTTCTTGAACTTGTTTCTTCTCGGTACTACTATTTGATTTTTGAAGGATTTCAATTGAATTTCTAAGTCTTTTATAAAGGATAAACTTACCAATCTTTTCAGCGATCGTTTTCAATAAACGTGTTTCTTCGAACAGGAATATTCCTCTTTCGATTCGCATGGGTTTTATGTAGCATATTTGTACAGTACCAATTTTATTGTTTTCAATTATGATATCTGTACTTTGACACAGATCAGTTTTAATGAAGTCAGTGGAGAAAACATCCAAGCCTTCGCAGATAATACGTACACGACAAATATCTGTATAGCGCCATCCAAAAGGAATAATTTCAATGCTTTGCCGAAGAACATCTTCCAGTGGAGAATTATAATCGTTTAATAGCTCATCCAATTGATAAATACAATTCAGTTCTCTGGTTCTGTCATCCAGATTGTCGAGTATGCTTTTAATAGATGAATTGTCTTTTTCACTCATTAAACTTAATAATTACCAATTTAATGGAATATAAATTATTTATCAGAAACACAAAATTAGGTAATTTATAGACTCTTAAGAGGATAGCTTTTTTCTAATTTAATATGACTTGATATTAATCAAGTATTTTCCTGTTTTTTTTGGATATCGCTTTTTAGGATAACTTTATTTAGAGAGAATACATTTGTGGTCGAAATCTGATTATCAAAAACAATTAAAAATTTATTATGAACGTAGAAAAAATAATGCTCGATCTTGAAAAGAAGCATCCGGGCGAAGTAGAATATCTTCAGGCTGTCAGAGAAGTATTAGAGACTATAGAAGATGTTTATAATGAGAACCCTCAGTTCGAAACTGCAAATATTGTTGACAGAATTGTTGAACCCGACAGAATTTTAACTTTTAAAGTTCCATGGATTAGTGATGATGGGAAAGTGAATGTGAACTTAGGATATAGGGTACAGTTCAATAATGCTATTGGACCATACAAAGGTGGATTACGTTTTCACCCGAGTGTAAACTTATCTATTTTAAAATTCTTAGGATTTGAACAAATCTTTAAAAACAGCCTGACAACATTACCTATGGGTGGTGCTAAAGGCGGATCAGATTTCAATGCAAAAGGTAAGTCTGACGCAGAGATTATGAGGTTTTGCCAGTCATTTATGTTGGAGTTGTGGAGACTCATCGGACCAGAAACAGATGTTCCTGCCGGTGATATTGGAGTAGGAGGTAAAGAAATCGGTTACATGTATGGCATGTATAAGAAATTGGCTGCGGAAAACACAGGAGTACTTACCGGTAAAGGTTTGAACTGGGGGGGCAGCCTGATTCGTCCTGAAGCAACAGGCTTTGGTAATGTTTATTTTGCAGAAGAGATGCTTAAAACCAAAGGCGAAAGCTTTGAAGGTAAAAGAGTAGCTATTTCTGGATTTGGTAATGTTGCTTGGGGTGCTGCACTTAAAGTGACTGAGTTGGGTGGAAAAGTTGTAACAATTTCTGGTCCTGATGGTTATATTTATGATGAAGAGGGTATTTCGGATGAAAAAATCGAATACATGCTTGAGTTACGTGCAAGCAATGAAGATATTGTTAAACCATATTCTTATGAGTTTCCAAATGCGCAATTCCATGATGGCAAACGTCCTTGGGAAGTGAAAGTAGATGTTGCCTTACCATGTGCAACTCAAAACGAGCTGAACAAAGAAGATGCTGAAAACCTGATAAAGAATGGCTGTATTTGCGTTTCAGAAGGAGCGAATATGCCTTGTACGCCAGAAGCTGTTGAGGTATTTATCGAGAATAAAATTCTGTTTGGTCCAGGTAAAGCTGCTAACGCTGGTGGTGTTGCAACTTCAGGATTAGAAATGTCTCAAAACTCAATGAAATTACATTGGACAAGAGAAGAAGTTGATGAAAAACTGCATTGGATTATGAGAAGTATCCATAGTTCATGTGTTGAGCATGGTACCGATGAAGAAGGTTATGTTAACTATGTTAGAGGAGCTAATATTGCCGGATTCTTAAAAGTAGCTAATTCCATGATTGATCATGGTGTTATATAAGAATTTGTTATCCTTTTTGATTTAATGAGAAAACCCTCCCCATCCAGGAGGGTTTTTGTTTTTATAAGATTTTACAACTTTCTAAAAGTTGTAAAACCTGGATTGGAATTCAATCCCAATTCATCACCTCCTGAATAAATTCAGTCAGTTCTTCTGCATTAAACTGATGCTGTTTAATATTTGGATGCCAGTTAGCTCCATACCCAAATTGACCACTGGTTGTTAAGGAGAACTGATACATGCGCGTATAACCTTCATACTTAGCCATATTAATGGCATATTTGATATAAAGTTGCACCAGCGATTTTGTATTTACTCCATTTGGCCATCCATCTAAAAGCATAGGGCCATCCAAGCAAATGATAGTAGCTTTAGGATATTTATTTTTAATCTTTATTAGTAAACGAAAATATGCTCTCACAAATTCAGCTTGCGGAGGTGGTGCTGTGGCAAAGTCGTTGGTGCCGAGGTTTATGACAACCACTTGTGGGATCCAGCTATTAAAATCCCATTTTACTTTGGGTAACGGGTAGGTTAAATCGTATAATACCGACAGGGTTTGTTTTTCAGAATGATCATAATTTCTATAAACACCTTTGCCAGAATAGCATATAGCATGATATTCAGCATGTAAATTACGAGCTGTAATAGCTCCAAAGGCAAAGTAATTATTTTGAGTTTCCGGTTTAAATCCATTTCCCTTGATTGAATCTTCATTGCCATAACCAGAGGTAATAGAGTTTCCTATAAATTCAATTCTTCTGTTAGGCCGGGCTGGCAGTTTCAGCAAGGAATCTCCTCTTTCCAATAAAAAGCCACTGAATTCGCACCGTCCACATGCAGCTTCGGTTCTCTTAATAATGCGAATATGATGTACAGTATCCGTTAAATCGTTAATTTTATAATAAGAAGAATCGTTTGGCGTATGCAAAACAATTGCTTCGTTTGAATCAATAAAAACATTAAAGTAATTAGCAGTATAGGTGCTGGGATCAAATGAAAAGCTATTTAAATAAAAATGGCATTTTGAACCAGTAAACAGAGCCTCTATCATACATCCTGACTGGGCAAATGAAACTTTCTTCGAATCTTTCAAATTAAACCTCCCTGTATAGCGAACCAGGGAATGATCAGCTTCAAAAGTTGTCATGAAATAATCATCTGGTGAACAAATGATTTCCTCCTGTTCAGAAACATATTCGAAATACGTAATAAAATACAGGCATAAACCAACAAGAATGAAGAAGATGATTGAGAAAAATATGTGTGTTTTGTAGGATTTCAAATTGTGCTTATATCGAATATTTGGTCAATATTTTTTTAATTTCATTGGTCCAAAGCATATATCCATACTGATTCAAATGTACTCCATCGCTGGTATAATCAGATTTCAGGCTTTTATTTGCTGCTAAAATAGTATTCAAATCCAGATATTCAATTGCATTCTTTGCACAATAAGCTTCAAGTTGTTTATTTAAAGGCTCTACCTTTTCATTCCACTTGGCAAACCCACCTTCATCTGCCTGAATATATAAAGTAGATTGTACAACAGGAATTATTCCCCAGCTTTTCATTTTAACAGCCATGTGCCTCAGGTTGGCAAATACATCATCAACAGGAATTCCTTTAGCAATATCATTAATTCCTCCCATCATAAAGCATATTTTAGGATTTGCTTGAATAATGTGGTCAACATTTTTTTTCATGTTGGCTGTTATGTCTCCATTTTTTGCATAGACATATACATCTCGTCTGTCTAAATAGCCGTCCCAATCAGCCATTTGTGTTAGTGAATCGCCAAAAAATGCTATGGAATAGTTTTGTTGCGTACTAAAGGATGATAACATGATGATGGTTATGATTGGAACTAATTTATATAGGATTTTTTTCATTGTCATTATTATTTAATGCTTGAACTTGACTCCGCTCAGCCCAGCAATTTTCTATTGTTGCTCTGAGCGGTGTAAAAGAGCGAAACTTAATTTTTACTTCCCACGAATTTATCTATTTTCGAACACATTAAAATCAAAAAATGGACCCAAAAACAATACTGAATATTGTTGCCATTGTATTAATAGCTCATGTAGTACTGGCTATTGCCCTACTGGTCTGGAAAATGAGAAAGAAGAAGTAGCATTTTATGTAAATTTGAAAAGTGCTTTTCAAAAACTATGTAATCTTTTATTATGAAACGAGCATGAGTAAGGTATTCCTCACATAAGGGGATGATTATCATGTGAGTTCCATCTGACAACTAAAAAAAAATTATAAACAGATGAAAAAACTATTTATTTATGTTTTAATATGTTCAGCTTTTTATACATATGCTCAGAAGGATAGTAACACAATCAATCAGAACTGGAAAGTTATTCGAAATGTAACTGAAGAAGGAAAGCCAATAACCTGTAAAAAATCCTTTGATTATGATACAGTGTTTCTTGTCCAGGATGAAAACTATGTTCATTTGAGGATATTTGCTACTTCTATTTCAACTCAAAGGAAATTTTTATTTATTGAACAAAAGCTTCATAAATCTATGAATATTTTGGATGCTCCTCACACATTTTCAGCTTTTGGATATTCGAACAATTCTAAAAAAAGCGAATTAACATTTTCTGCAAGATATAGAGTTCGTAGTTATCAGGACTATAGAACAGGAGTTGTTTTAAAATTTGATACAAATGGATGTATTCATTTTATTTACAATATTAAAGATGGATATCTTCATGGTAATTATTATCAATTTTATTCTGATAGTGTGCTGTTTTGTAAAGGAAGGTATCGGAATCATGCGAAATCAGGCTTTTGGAAGTATTATTATAACAATGGAAATTTAATGATGAAAGGCAAATACTATCCTGAAGTTATTGCATTTGATGCAGAATTAATTGCAGGAAAATTAGTTGTTAAAGCATATGGGAAAAAAAATAGCTTTTTACGTGAGTTATCTCTAAATGAGTTCAACGATATAATCAAACTATTGAATGTTGATGGTTCAGGATGTCCTACAGTAATTGATTATCGCAATAAAGAATGGGTAATTTATAAACGAAATAGCGAAGTTGCTCAAAAAAAAACATATAATAAAACTCCAGTTGAAGCTGATTGGGGTTTTGTAAAATATTGTATGACAGGCTTAGGTGATCAATAAAAAAAGCCCGATTAAATAAACGGGCTTGAAAATTTCATTTTGCTGAAAGTAACATTAAAAATATATTTTATAAAAAAGTTAACACTCTTTGGTGACAACACCAACGAGGGCAGAAGAGTTAGCATAAATTAATAAGAAATGAAGAAGACTCTAATAATATTGATCGTCACAATTATCTCAATTCTCAGCTTCTTTATATCCTTTGCACAAGAGGATAAAAATACTATAGTAATTGCTCTATTTGAAGAAGGAGATTATAAACTTACAGATCAGGCAGATACACTTTTAAAATTATTTCTTACAAATCTGTTTAAAGAGCCATTCCCTGATTTTACAACAGTTGAAATCATACATGATCAATTTCTAGAGGAAGGTACAGATTCATTCTATTACATAAAATTTACAAGCTCAGATAGTATATTTAGAATTGCATATTGGTTGGATAGAAAAGAATCTTTATTAACCATTCAGAAAGAATATCATCCCTTTAAATCAATTATTCTAACTTGCAAAGGAGATAGTCAATGTGAGCCAAATGCTTTTGTAATTGATGGTAAAAGAATGTGGGGATGCTCGGAATCTCTCCAGTGCTTACCTGAAGGGCAAAGCACATGCAAATCTTATCAGTCTCTTATATTACCAGATAAAAAGTAAAAAATAACTTAAGCTAGCAATGGTTTTAAGCAATCTCAATAAAGAGTTTAGGATATTCTGCCTTTGTTGGTGTTATCACCAACAAATAGTATTACAAGAATTTATAAAAAAACTCATTGGTGACAACACCCATGAGGGCAGTATTGAAGATTAATTCTCTCTTAATACGTATTCGTCATACTCCACTTCAAAGCGGAGTTTGTGACGGGATTCTTCCAATGCTAAAGAAGCAAATATCTTTTTAAGATCAGCATTTGGTGCTTTTTCAGAGAGTTTAGTATACAAACGAAAAGCAGCCTTTTCTCTCTTCATCGCCAACACTAAAGCTTCTTCATAACTCATGTTTTCTTTGGGTTCTGAACGAACTACATAATCACTAATTTTTAAATCAAGCACTTTTTCATCTTTCAAATCAAAAACACCTTCTTGTTTGATTTTTGTCAAACGGGCTTTGTGTCCAATTTCTTCTCGAGCAAATTCTTCAAAAATTTGACGCATATCATCTGATCGAGCAGAAGATGCTAACTCTGTATAAAAATCTATTGCATTCTGCTCATTTTGGATGGCAAAATCTAATATCTCATTTATGGAATTAAAATCTTTCATTTTCCTATTTTAGTTTAATCATTAACAGCCACAAAGTCACTAAGGCACACAAAGCTCAGTGATACTTAGTGGCTTTGTGTCTTCGTGGCAAGTTTTTTATTCAGACATTTCTTTTTCAAAGTTCTCATCAAACATTTTCACCAACAGGTCGCAACCATGCTTGAACAAACGCTCAACTGGTTTTTCTCCATCAGTAAAATAGAATGCATATTGCTCATCGTTATTTTCTTGTTTTAATAAAGAAAAAGCTTCGCTGGCAACATCATCAATATCTTTTAATCCGTTTGAATTAAACTTGTCTAATAATGCAATTAATTGTTCATGATTTAAGGCTTCTACCTTTGCCTTAAATACAGGCTTGAATTCCTGGATATACTTTTGAGTATTTGTAAAGCTACCACCTGATTCGGTTGGGAAGGAGGCTGGCAAAATCAAATCGGCCTTTTGTGCTGTTTCACTTAGGAAATAATCCTGAACCATAACAAAGTCAGCATTATTAAACCACTTGCCTATATTGTTTTTATCGATTGCACATCCAACAGGATCTTCACCGAAAATGAACATGTTTTTGATAGCAGCATTATTCAGCAATTCTTCGCTACGCTTGTTATGCTCCACAGGAATGTCATCCACTTTCCAGCTTTCTTTCATTTTATTGATAAGCTGATCATCATCAATTGAAACACCACCAACACCAAGATCACTATTGACACCCATATCCAACAAACCATGAGAATTGTTTTTTTCTTTCAAGGCAATTAAACCATTTGAACTTTTATTGAGTTTTCCGGTAATCATGGCCAGATTAAACAATTCATAACAGGCATGTGGAGTAAGCTCTTTCTCAGAGTAAAGAATAATGGCATTCATTTCCTTATTATAGGCTTCAGCCAATGCTTCAAGATGTTTTTGATCTTTCACACCAGATTCGACTATCATGTTCTGGTAATCTTCCGCTAATAATTTTTCTTTATACTCTTCGAATCCTGTACAATTACCATCAATAAAGAATCTGTTTTCCAATCCTTTATTTACTAAATGATAGTTCATGGCTTTAATCAAATGATAATATGACTTTACTTTGTGAACTTCATCTACCTTATGTTCCATGCTACTGATTTCCTGGCAAGTAATCAGCTCAACAGGAATACCCTTTTGAGTTTTGATATTATTTACTTTGAATCCAGCAATAGCATTGTCGGCATTTAATTCAGCTCCTAAAATATAAAGCTTGCTTGCACCACGCATTTCAGCAAATGGTGCATTGGCTAAGGAAGTTGATAAGTAACCATTTCCTCCATGCATATAATGGAAACTATTTACATTATTGGTTTTTGCACCTAAACGAGCTAATTTCTGAATCAAATAAAGCTCCTCATTCGTTAATCGTGCACCACCAAAGAAAGCATTTTCATCAGCACTTACGCTTTTGATTTTATCGTAAACTAAGTCATAAGCTTTCTCAAAACTGATTTCTTCGAATTTGCCATTTACTTTCAGTAACGGCTTTGTAATTCTATCTTCCTTATTGTAATATTCATATCCGAATTTTGGATATTTGCACAAGTTTCCACTGTAATTGATTAAACCTTGTTTACCTGTTGTTTTCATTACATAGCCACTTTGGTGATGCAATTCAATTTCACAACCTAAGGAACAATAGTTACAAATGGTTTCAACTTTTTCAAGTTTAACCGGACCTGGTTTGAAGTTCACATTCTCTGTAATAGCTCCAGTGGGACAGGTTGAAATACATAGTCCGCAGGATTCACAAGAAGTATCTTGTAAGCAGCTACCCATACTTGGTGCAACATAGGTGTCGAAACCTCTTTCAACCAATCCTAATGCATTGGCTCCAACTACTTCGCTGCAAATACGAACACAACGGCTACAAAGTACACATTTATTATTATCGATTTCAATATAAGGGTGTCTGAAGTCGACCTCATAATCGCCAAATTCACCTTTGAACTTTTGTTGATCTGCACCATACTCAGTAGCATAGCGTTTGAGATCGCAAGTAAAGTATTCAGTACATCCACACTCTAAACATCGAGCAGTTTCTGCTTTTGCAATGGATTCACCATCATAACCTAGTTCAACTTCTTTAAAGTTAACCCTGTCATTAGGATCCATCGTTGGCATTTCTTCTCGCATTTGTCGAGCAAAACGTCCAACATATTGGTCATGAACTTGTGGTTTGTAATTATCTTTTGTACTGATAAATTCAGCTTTTTCAGGAGTGAGTTCTTCACCCATTAAAAACTGATGACAACTTCTGGAGGCAATTTTTGCCTGAGCAATAGCTTCAATAATAGTAGCTGGACCACTTACTCCATCGCCAGCACCAAAAATTGATTTAACACCAGTTTGCAATGTGGTTCGATCACAATCTAAATCTCCCCAACGATTTACTTTTACTTCTTCGTTGAGTTTATCCAAACATGAATTTATATCATCTAAAAAGTCAGCTTGTGTTTTTTGTCCAATGGCAGCTAAAATATAATCAACTTCCAGTTCAAACTCTGAACCTTCAACAGGAACAGGTCTTCTACGACCTGATGCATCTGGCTCACCTAATTCCATTTTGAGGCAGGTCACTGATTTCAGCACACCTTTATCGTCCTTATTTACCAAAGTTGGATTGGTAAGTAATAAGTATTCAACACCCTCTAATTTTGATTCATGAATCTCAATTGGGTTAGCTGGCATTTCTTTTTCTGTACGTCTGTAAATTACTTTCACATCTGTACTTCCACAACGTAAGGATGTTCGGCAACAGTCCATGGCGGTATTACCACCACCTACAACAATTACTTTTTTACCTGTGAAGTCATAGCGCTGACCAGTCATTTCCATGTTTTTGAGGAAATCAATTCCTGAAAATACATTTTCAGCGTCATCGCCTTCACAACCAATTAAAGTTCCTTTTTGAGAACCTATGGTTAGGATTACAGAATCATAAGCTCTTTTCAGATCTTTATAGTGCAGGTTGTCGCCTAACTTTTGATTGTAATAAATATTGGCTCCGATTTCAGTAATACATTCAACTTCTTTGTCTAATAAGTCGTTTGGTAAACGATATTCAGGAATACCGTAACGCAACCAACCACCTGGATTTGGAGCTGCTTCATAAATATCACACTGATGTCCTTTTTGCTGTAAGAAATAGGCTGCAGATAATCCACCTGGTCCGGCACCAATAATGGCTACTTTTTTACCAGTAGAAGGTGCTATTTCAGGAACATATTTGCCTTCTGAGTATAAATCAACATCAGCTGCAAAGCGTTTCATATAATCGATACCTACTCCGGTTCCTTCATCCAATAGGTTTCTTCTACAAGCCACTTCACAAGGGCGAACACAAACACGGCCACAAATAGCAGGCAATGGATTCACCTCTTTGATTAGTTTAATCGCTTCTGAATACAATCCTTTTTCGATTAGAGAAATATAACCTTGTACATCTACTCCAGCTGGGCAAGTTTGTTTACAAGGCGCAACACAATCGGCATAGTGATTACTAAGCAATAAATCCAAAGCTCCTTTACGGGAATGGTTGATTTTATCACTCGTTGTTAAAATGTCCATGCCATCGAATATCTTAGTCGAACAGGCAGGTTGTAATCCTCTCATTTGCTTGATTTCGACCACACATAAATAGCAAGATGAAAAGGGTTCCAAACGGTCGTCATGACACAATGTTGGAATTTCAATACCCAATCTTCTACAGAGCTGAAGAACACTTTCTCCTTTTAAACCCTGAACATTGTTTCCGTTGAGTATAATGTTTATTTTGTTGTCCATTTGATTTCTTTTTGAAATTTTAATGCTGTTTTTGATTAAGAAAGTGCAATAGCTTCGAACTTACATTTGCTATAACAAACACCGCAATGGATGCAGAGTTCTTGATTAATAAAATGTATTTCTTTTCTTTCGCCTGATATTGCATCAGTCGGACAGTTCTTCGCACAAACTGTACAGCCGGTACATGTCTCATCAATTACCTCATATGTAAGCAGTTCATTACAGGCCAAGGCAGGACATTTTTTATCATTTATATGAGCTTCATACTCATCTCTAAAATACTTAATGGTAGTCAGTACTGGATTTGGAGCTGTTTGCCCCAATCCACAGAGTGATCCATCTTTAATTTGGTATGCTAATTCTTCCAGCTTCTCAATATCACCTTCTTCACCTTTTCCTGTTGTGATGTTTTCCAGAATTTCAAGCATTCTTTTGGTTCCAATTCGACAGAAAGTACACTTCCCACAAGATTCTTTACGCGTAAAATCAAGAAAGAATTTAGCCACATCAATCATACAAGTGGTTTCATCCATCACAACCATACCACCTGATCCCATAATGGCACCGGTAGCATTCACAGAATCATAATCGACTATTGTTTCGCCTAGATAATAAGGAATACAACCACCTGATGGTCCACCCATCTGAACAGCTTTAAACTTTTTATCATCCTGAATTCCGCCACCTAATTTGAAAATAATTTCATTGATGGAAATACCCATAGGAACTTCAACCAATCCACCACGTTTGATTTTTCCAGCTAGTGCAAAAACTTTAGTTCCTTTACTTTTTTCAGTTCCATACTGAGCATAAGATGCTGGTCCATTATGAACGATCCAGGGGATATTGGCAAATGTTTCAACATTATTAATGTTGGAAGGTTTTTTCCATAAACCAGATTCAGCAGGGAATGGAGGACGCTTGCGAGGCATACCTCTTTCACCTTCAATAGAGGCCATGAGTGCGGTTTCTTCACCACAAACAAATGCCCCAGCTCCTTCTTTCACAAACATATCGAAATTGAATCCTTCTTTTCCGAATATGTTCTTCCCTAAATATCCTTTTTCACGTGCTTGCTTGATTGCAATATCCAAACGTTTTAGTGCAAGTGGATATTCTGCTCTACAATAAACAACTCCTTCGGTAGCACCAATGGCATAAGCACCAATGATCATTCCTTCCAAAACGGCATGAGGATCTCCTTCTAATACAGAGCGATCCATAAAAGCACCGGGATCACCTTCATCAGCATTACAAATGATGTATTTTTCATCCGACACTGATTTGTTTGCGAAACGCCATTTCATTCCGGTAGGGAAACCACCACCACCTCGGCCACGGATGCCTGAATCAATAATATCCTGAATCAGTTTTTCCTGTGTTACATTGTTGTTTACAAGACCTTTGATGGCTTTATAACCATCTCTTTCCTCGTATTCATCAATGTTTTCTGGATCCATATATCCGCAATTGCGCAAACATATTTTGACCTGATTTTCATAGAAATCTTTTTCACTGGTGTCGAAAAGATCTGTTTTGATCACATATTCTTTAATCACTTCATGATTTTGAACGTGCTTTTCAACCAATTCCAAAGCTTTATCTTCATCTATCTCACCATATAAATAGGTTCCAGATTCATCCACTATCTCAACCAATGGTTCTTTGTAGCACATACCCACACAAGATGTCTTCTTTAATTCGAAATCAAGATTCTCAGCATCTTTGATGGCAGCCAATTTATCGTATACCTTGCCGGCTCCTGCTGCAACACCGCAGCTACCAAGTCCAACAATTACTTTTGTTTTACTCATTCTTTTTGCATTAATTGTTTTCGCTTAGCTTAATCTCTCTGATAACTTTTTTGCATGATTTTTCTGTAAGCTTCCCATAGGTGTCATCACCAATCATCATGACAGGTGCTAAAGAACAGCAACCAATACAAGCTACTGATTCTAATGTAAATAAGCCGTCAGGAGTTGTTTCTCCATCGTTAACTTTTAGAGATTCTATAAGCGCTTCAGTAATCTTGTTCGCATCTTGCACATGGCAAGCTGTACCATGACATACTTTAACAATATACTTTCCGGCAGGAACCAATCTGAATTGAGCGTAGAATGTTGCTACACCAAACATGTCGGATGTTTTTAATCCGGTTCGCTCTGAAACATAATAGAATGATTCTTCAGGTAAAAAGCCAAAAATGCTTTGTGTTCCCTGAAGTAAAGGTATCATATTGCCTTTCTTTGATTTGTACTTCTCAATTAGTGGATCGAGAAGGGAAAGATCTACCTTTTTGTCTATAGTTTCCTGAGCTTTCTCTTTTGTTATCCTTGTTATCCTCATTATAAAATAGCTTAGGTGATTTTAATTGATTTTTTTTGTCGGGTAAATATATTTGAAAAATTCATTTCTCCAAACATAAATATCACATTTTCAATAACTAAAACAAGTCTAAATAAGTGTTGCATGCTAAAAATAGAACTTAAGTTTGATAAATAAAGGATTTAATAAGATTTTGTTATGGTTTAAGTTTCTAACTCTGACAGGGTTCAGATCACTTTAATGTCGCGAGCATTTGCTGGCAACAAGTCCGAGCAAATGCTCGAACTATTATTTGGGAGAAATTGTATGAGCAATACAATTGTGATCTGCTTTTGCGTGAGGGGTCATTAGATTTGGCCAAATTTGCAACCTTTTGGCAGGATAGATGATTTCTTATTTTGTATTCTGAGCAAATGCTCGAACCATTTGAAGTATTGCATGCTAAAAATAGAACTTAAGTTTGATAAATAAAGGATTTAATAAGATTTTGTTATGGTTTAAGTTTCTAACTCTGACAGGGTTCAGATCACTTTAATGTCGCGAGCATTTGCTAGCAACAAGTCCGAGCAAATGCTCGAACTATTGTTTGAAGAGAAATTGTATATGAGCAATACAATTGATGACCTGTTTTTGCGTGAGGGGTCATTAGATTTGGCCAAATTTGAAAACTTTTGGCAGGATAGATGATTTCTTATTTTGTATTCTGAGCAAATGCTCAAACCATTTGAATGTTAATATTTAAATGTATTAATTATTATACTTTAATGTCGCGAGCATTTGCTTGTGACAAGTCATTTTTTTTTGTTTTAACTATTACTTTGGCAACAAGTCCGAGCAAATGCTCGAACTATTGTTTGAAGAGAAATTGTATATGAGCAATACAATTGATGATCTGCTTTTGAGTAAGGGGTTATAGAGTTGTCCACAATAGCAAAATGCGGCAGAATAGAGAGTGTAAAAAAAATCCCCGATCAAACAATCGGGGATTTTTTTATATTAAAACTATTTGTTTTTATCGAACATAATAATCAGTACCCACATTATTTGCGTAGGTAACATTTAAAAGGGTCGGATTGGATTTGTCATCAACAGAGATTCCATGACTTTCGGAGTCTGTAATGGTGCAATTAGAAATTGTGACAGTTGTACCAGTTTTGGTCAAATCAATATTGCCTGAGTAACTTGAATAACCACCACCGAAAGAGACATCACAATAGTCTAAAATTGAACCCGTTGATGTGCCTGATTCGAAGAAAATACAATCCCAGTCACCAGCAGTTGCGCTTCCTGAAGGTGCTGCTGTGGAGAAAAGGATTCTTTCGGCAGGTGTTCCTACAGCTACTAATTTGCCATATGTACTTGAGGCACTACCAATTTCAATTTGACTACCATTGGTGAAAAGGATTTTATTACCAGCTTCAATAATTAATTCGCTTGAAGTTGCTGATTGGATGTACATTGTTCCATCAATATAGTATGCACATGATTGTTTTTTCCATGTTTCACTTGCCTGATTGTAAATATCTGCTTTAACCAATATTCCTAGTAATGAATTATAAATATTACCTGTTCCAACGGTATGTGCATAATTTGCATACAGTTTAATAGGATGATTGATACAAGTTGAGAAAGTATTATTATCGAATGAAACAAAATAAGATTCATCGTTTAATGATATACCATAAGTGGCGCTATTGGTAAAGCTGCAATTATTAATAATGACTGAACAATCAGTTAAATCGACCATCCCTACATAAGCAGAATAACCACCTCCATATTCAAATGTGCAATGAGCAAATTCAGAATTGTTTGATGTACCATCTTCTAAGAAAATTCCATCCCAATCTCCCATCGTTTTTGATGTTGCTGAAGATGTAAATAGAATTGGGTTTGCAACAGTTCCAATTGCCTTAAGAGTACCATATGTGCTACTTGAGGAGCCGACTTCAATCTGACTTCCATTTGTAAAAGCAATCGTGTTTCCTTCCTGAATGTTTAGGATGGAACCTGCATTACTTTGTAAATACATGGTGCCGTCTATAATATAAGAAACAGTTTGTTTTAACCAGGTTTCTTCGGCAAGATTGTAAGTAGCTGCTTTTACTAAAATACCTATAGATGGGTTTGTTGATGTAAACACATTCCCAAGTCCAATAGTGTGGGCTGCATTAGGATATAACTGAATTACATGGTTTACTGTATTGCTAATAGCATTATTAGTAAAAGATTTAAATTTTGATTGAGCATCCATTACAATGCCATATGCAGCACTGTGTTTGATTGTACAATTCTCCATTGAAATTTCTGCTTCATCTAAATCGATTATTCCTGAATATGCGGAGTATCCGCCTCCATATTCAAAATTGCAATACGTTAAAAGTGTAGTTGATGCTGTTCCACTGTGAAAAAAGATTGCATCCCAGTCTCCTGCGGAAGGAATTGCCGCATTTGATGTAAATAAAATTGGTTGATCAACTGTACCTATGGCTATTATTGCAGATCCTGTTGAAGAAGAGCCAACTTCAATTTGTGCTCCTTCCTTAAATTTTACGATTACACCAGGTTCAATTGTCAGAATTGCTCCATCAATATTTAACCTTCCATCAATGACATAGGTTTTACCTGTTTCCCATGTTGTATTTACCTTAATATCAAGAATCACAGGATTATCTATTATGGGATCAATATCCAGTGAATCGCAGCATGTAAAAGTAAGTATTGTTGCTACAAACAATACGAATGATAATTTTTTCATATAGTTGCTTTTTTAGTTTGAAAAATTAAAGCACAAAAGACGTCAAATCAGTAATAAATATAATAAATAATTCTATGTTTATAAACATGTAAAAAAATGGAATGTTTAGTATTATTATAATTATAAAAGGGAAGTGTGAGTTGTAATTTAATATTTAGATTATCAAATATTTCATTATTATCTAATCGACTAATTTAATGCTATTTACATTGTTTGAACCAGATTGAATTTGCTTTAAAAACTAGCTCTTGAAATATTCAATCGCATTAGACTTTAATATAGACCTGTCTGTTTGTAGAACACCCAAAGTGAAAAGTATAGTAATTAAGATAAAATTTTAGTTGTCGAATATTAATAATAAAAACGAGATTAATCGTAAAGCATGTGTGCTCAGGCAAATGATATTATAGCAAAATAATTAGTATGATTACTATCTCCACGAAATAGTATTGTATGCTGAAAATGGCACTTAAGCCTGATAAATAAAAGATTTAATTCGATTTTGTTAGAATTTAACTTTTTAACTCTCACAGGGTTCATATCCCTGTCAGGGTTGGGAAATTGCAAAGTAGTACACGAAGTATTCGCTCACAATTGGGTAAGCTTATAATTTTACCTTTTTTGCAAATCGGGTATATATAGCTTTCAAGTATTCATCTTTGATTAGTTTCAAATACTTAACTTTGAGAGAGATACACAAAACACTAAAAATTAATTCATTATGAAAAATCTATTAATCACCTTTGTTTGTGCATTTTTTATGGTGTTCAGCCTTCATGCACAAAATGGAAAAGCAACT
>JABINZ010000090.1 GCA_018698135.1 Bacteroidota bacterium | reverse complement strand
TATCCAGAACGAACCGTCTTCATGAATTAAGATGTCTTCGATTAATCCATGATTTTTGTTTTCAAAATCAATTTTACTAATATTCAAAATTTTGTCAGCTGATATCTTGCATTCATAAACTTCATTTTCGTAGGTAGAAAACATCAAAACATCTCCCATAACATCCAGTGAAATAATATTATACTTAATGTTATTGTAAACTTTAAAGTCCAATGTATTGACCAATATAATACCTTCATTATCGGAGATAAACCAATAATTATTTTCCCGGTCCTGATATGTTTTTAGGATATTTTTATTGCTGAAATAATGCAGAGGCACTTCGTTCAGGTTTGTAGAATTATATTGGTAAACACCTTTTTGATTAACAGAGATCCAGATACTATTTTGATGGTCGATGTATACATCATTGATGAAGCTTTCAAATTCATAAAATAAGACTGTATCTTTTTGGATATGATACAAGTGATTGTTAAGCGTAATGATATATTCTTTTTTCTGATTGATTGTATTGAATGAAATGGAAGGAACTTCCTTGTATTCATTTTCAAGTGAAATGAAAATCGTGTCGGCTTTTTGCCTGATGTTAGTGCTTCGTTTTTTTCCATCGGTTGAAGGAAAACACTTACCCCAACTATAGGATTCATTTTCTGCTAAAAAATAAAAATCCTTGACTTTTTTATTTCCCGGATTTGTATGTTTTACCAAATCCCCTTTCATTAAATAGTTTTTACCACTGCTTGTTGTTAGATCTATTTTATGGGGCCCAACCATGAAATGATCAGCAACTTCACCATTAAGGTTTTCTTTGATAGCCTTATTAAATTTTGATGCTGAAAACTTCTGATCAAAAATGTTTATTTCACCATGTGCGTTTAGAAAATAAACCAGTCCGTGTTTATCTAAAAAAAGTTTAACGATGGTGTTGCTGGCAAGATTGTCGGAGGTTGTGTAGTTTTTGAAAATTTCACCATCAAACCGACTTACACCATAATCGCTGGCAAACCAGATGTAGCCTTTAGTATCCTGAATTATATCATAAATTTTAGAAGAAGGAAGTCCGTTTTCAATGGTATAGGTTTTAAAGGGAATATCTTGCGCCTGACAGCTTAATACAACAATAGTTAATATCAATATCAGTTTATGTTTTACGGCAATCCTCATGCATCAAATATAGCTTAATCTAATTCACATATAAAAGTAGTAATAATTGCTTGAAAAATTTATTGGTTTAAAGAGCTTTCGCATTTACATGTCACAAGCTAAGGTGCTTATATGTGTACATAATAAAAAAGCCTCATGAATTATTAATTCGCAAGGCTTTGATAATCAATGTGGAGAATACCGGGCTCGAACCGGTGACCTCTTGACTGCCAGTCAAACGCTCTAGCCAACTGAGCTAATCCCCCAAATCGTGTGCAAAAATCTACATTAAAATCAAAATAGCAAAATCAATTGTCAATCATATGCGAAGTAATTATTTCAGCAGCTCTTTTTGATGCTCCCATTTCACCCAGTTCTTGATTATTCATTATTTTTAAAAATATTGATATAGAGAATTGATCACTTAAGGGATTAGATATTTAGCTTTATTGAATTTCATCCATAAGCAATTCAGAATACACTCTCATACCTAGTTCCTTTTCAAGTTTGCCATCATTATTAAATAAATCTATGAAAGCAATTTGGCAATATTTATCACTTAGGTAAGGATGTTTGAATGGTTTCTTAACATCACTTTCAATTGTAGTTTTGGGATACAATAAAATGCTAAGGCTTGAATCATAGTAAACATTATAAACCAACATCTGTTTTAAATCATCATCCGATGGTTTTGTGTCCTTGAGTATTTTCCATTTTGTATCAATAATGAAGCTTCCACTTTGAGTCTTTACTAATATATCAGCCCTAACACCCCTGCTTTCCCAAAATGGTTTTCTGTTCTGAGCAAAAACACCATCGATTGGGATTTTATTATTGAATTCTAAAACTTTTAATTTCCTATATACATAGTTTTCATATAAAGCATTCATGTCAAACGTAATTGCCAGTATGTTTTCATTCCCTCCTTTTAAATCCGGTGAGTATCTTAGAATAATAAGTTTGGCTAATTTGATGGCTTGTCTATAACGTTCTGTATTTCTATTATAGTAAATTCTATCAAACCATGTGGCGGTAATATTTTCATCAGAAATTTCTTCGAAGTGCAAAAGGAGTCTTTTAATTCTTACATGATGGGTTGAGTTATCCGAAATTGAATAAAGTATGTTTAAAGCTTTGAATAATATCTGATTTAGGAAATTATCTTTATCAAATATTTCATGTTGAACATAAAATTGTTCTTGATGAAGGGAGTTCTTTTTAATATGATTTGTGAACAGAATCTTTCCTTTTAATTTACTGAGGTTCTCTTCGATAGTTCGATAGTTCTTTCGTAATCCCTGTTTAATAATTTTTTCAGTTTCAGTTAGAAAATGATCGTAAAATAAATCTAAGACAGAGCAAGATTTTAATTTCAACCGTGCATTGGTTATGGCATCCAGTTTAATAAGCTTACATTCATTCAGCATTGAAATAAGAGCATCATGCCATTTGTCTTTTGATCTTTGATTAATTTCTAAGTTATCAGCTTTTGGTAGAATCTCAATAGTTAGGTTTTTCACCTGGATGACTCCAACATAATTAGAAAACTTAATCCTTTTATTTCCAACTGAATAATATTTCTCTTTAGTCCTATATCCATATTTCTCCAGGATATTAAAATGAGTCATTTTAAATCTGGAGTCATCATCAACCATAAGAGTTTGGTGCTCAAATACCTGTAAAGTATTCCAAGATTTACTCATAAATGCTTTTAAATGTATCTATTGTCCAGTCCGATGAGCTGGTAAACCTATATGAAGGTCTTTCATTATACTCATCGAAATTCTCATATTTATCTGTTGCTTTGAATTCGATGACATCTGATGCTTTTAAAACGAACTTTTCACCCAAAACGAGCATTATTTTACCCCAATCGCCATAGAAATATTCCTGAAGGAGTGGTAATATTTTATTTTGAAACACATCCTTTAGTTCACTTAAAGGATTTTGCCTGTCTTTTATTGTCATGAAATATGAATGCCCGATACAGTAGTCCTTATCCAATAATTTTTCTATTCGAGAGTTGATCGCAGTAAGGAGCTTTGATAAATCAATATCCTTGCATAAAAACTCTGTTTGAGCTAGTTTTTCTGGTTCTGGATTTATCTCCATAAATGAAAATCTCCTTCGCAAAGCAGTATCCAGTGCCTCAACACTTCTATCGGCCGTATTCATTGTTCCAATGATAAAAAGATTTTGAGGCACACCAAATTCTTCTCCTGAATAAGGTAGTTGGGCCGGTATATAATTGTCAGCACCAACTCTTTTATCCTGTTCTATGAGAGTAATAAGTTCACCAAAAATATTAGCAATATTACCCCGGTTAATTTCATCAATAAACAATGCATAGTTATTTCCAGGGTCATTTAGAGCTTTCTTAACCAGTTGCTTAAATATTCCATCTTTTATCTCATAGATAACGGTTTTTCCTTGCTCTGGATTAGCTTCATTGTCGAATACATTTGGTTTTATTCCTTCAATGAAATCTTCATAACTATAGGACTGGTGAAAAGTAATGAAATGATATCTTTTAATTGTTTTTGTTACTGGTTTAAACTCATGGTATTCCTTTAAAATGTCATAAAAATCAGGAGTATCCGATTTAACAATTTCTTCATCAATTGTCCAAATCCCCTTTTCATCTTTCCATAAAAACTGAGGGGAGTCACGTTTAGTAAATTTAACATAAGAGCATTCATCTTTTGTATGTCGCTGAAGCCAAGACCATATTGTATTTTTTGGTGTTTTATTTTCAGAGATGCTATTTTTGGCTTGTAGTAATGGATGGTTGAAAATTTCAATGACTTTTGCTTTTTTCACGTCCAACAAAACGATGCTTATAACCTCCCACCATGCAAGATTTTTGGTTATCTCAATGTTAAACTCAGCTCTGGTTTGGGTTCCCTGTTGGTCAGTAAATAATTCAAAAAATTCATTCTTAAGCTTATATGTTTTACCTGTACCTGGTGCACCGTAAAGTATTAAATTAAGTGGAATGTTCATTTCTGATTGTTTGTTTTGCAATTTTTTGAAAGCTTCATTTTCAAATTCAAGATTATTATGTTTTCTAAAGCTTGACTTTTTAGTCCGATTTAATTCTGCTGCTACTGCTATTAGTATTGTTTCTTTTTCCTTTTTGGTGAAACCTGTATTTTCAACTCGTGTATAAAAGGGGACAGGTTTTCTTCCATCGAAAGTACTGCTCGTATCATCAAATTTATCTTTTGAAATAACGCCATATTTTACACCATGTTCTGTAAAAAAGATATTCCAACAATACCGTTGTCCAACAGTAAAGTTTAAACTGTATTTTCTACAGGTAAAGACAATTCTTTGATCATCGCTTTCCAAGCTAAAATGATTAATTATTTCCTGTAAGAATACAAAATAATGATCAAGTTGAGATTTGCTGAACCTTTCGCATGTTGAACTGAAGGTTACATTGGTTTCATCTGAAAGCTTTAAAACTTCTTCATATTCTTCCTTTGTGGAAGAGAAGTTTGTTCCTTGGCTACCAACCTTTAATTTTGACAATTTAGGAATTAGGTCAATCTGGTCTTTTGTAATTGGATTTTCTGTGAAATTATTGGTCACTTTTATCCTAACCCTATCTGATTTATTATTTTTACTTTTATCCGTGTAGAATCTCATTTGATTTTCATCATCAATTCCATGATAAACATCGGATGTTACTTCAGCTAATGCATAACAACCAGGATTTTCACCCGTTACCCACAGAATGATTTTGTCGCCTAACTTTATTTTTTCCTTATGCGATTTTACCGACCAAGTACTAATCATATCCTCTTGTAAAGCACCAACAATATCGTAAATTTTGGGATTGCCTTGAAATATCCAATAATTACTTATTAAACTCCAGGATTCATATGATAGTTGATAAAACGACTTGTCTGATTGTTGTTTAACCTTATTAAGTATTTCCATATAATCAGAATAAGAATTGAATTTGGGATCAATCCCAAATTTTTCTTTTAAAAGTGGTTTAGTAGGACTATTAATAGGAAAATACTTATCAGGATTTACATAAAATAGAACTTCAGTAATTTTTGTTTTTCCAGTTCCTTTAATCGTAAGTATATCGGAAAACATTTCATCAGTGATACTATCATTGGTTGATGCAATAAAAAACGTCCACAATCTATTTATTGCATTTTTGCTTCTGTCATATTTAAAAGGGAAAAGCATCACTTTCAATGCGTTTGTAGAAGGTATTCCTAAGTCATCATTTGGAGTCTCAATATTTAATTCCTTAGCTATTTTTTTAAGAAGTTCAAGCCTTTTTTCTGATCCATGCTTATAAATAAAGCAAAAGAAAGAGAAAGGGTCAATTTCGGTTAATTCAACATCTCTGCCTAGGACTTCCTGTCTTTCAAACCCGTAATACCAATTGATTTCAGAAGGTCAATTAATCCTTTTTGGTTATTTTGTTGGGTTAATAGAAATTTAACAATCTCCTTATGTGTGTCTACCCAGGAGAATTTCATTGCTTCTGTCATTGAATTGTGTTTTGAGTTGTTATTTTTCCAAAGAGATGATAAATTGATATTAGTAACTAATCTTTATTCAAAAATAGATAATAATTTTTAATTCAAATAATTGCTTAATTATCTTTAAAAGAGCATTCTCCTGACTTCATCACAAAAATAGCAACAAATCTATAAGGGCTAGATTATCAGTATTATACAAATTTTTCAGCATTCAAATGGGTGGCGCAAAGTTAATTTGTTCAACTTTGTGTTATGTATATCAGGAGTAAGAAAAACCGCTCTGGTAGTACCAGTATTGTTGTTGTCGATAAGAGTTCAGGCAAATACAAGGAGCTTATTAC
>JABINZ010000089.1 GCA_018698135.1 Bacteroidota bacterium | reverse complement strand
TCATCGATAGCTCCTTCTTTATCAGTAATGCACTCAGTGCACATTTCAAGAAGATCATCTTTTTCAATCCAAATTCCACATGTAAAACAACCTGGGCAAAAGTTATAGGAGCAATAGTCATACACCCTGCCTTGCAGATCAAGGGACTCAGCTTCATTACAGTTAGCACATCTGAACCTCGGTTTGCCCTCAAATCCTTTTTCAAGAAGTTTGTCCACATTGTTTTTTATGATATTCATTACTCGATCAGAATAAGATTTGAATAATTCAACCGATACACATCCGGATTCTGATTTGAGAAGATGTTTTAGTTTAAGATCTATCTGGAAAGCAGTTGCATTCCCGCAGTACGTACAGTACAAGTTTTCTTCTAAAAATCTTCGTTCTTCAGGATTATATATCCGAACTGTTCTTGACATGGTTCTTCTCAACTATATCAGTAATGAGTTTGGTCAACGATCCAAGCGACTGCGCCACCTCAACAGCAGTTTGCAAAGAGTCTGAGACTCTTGCTTGTTTCGTTGTTCGGATTGTCTGCTGAATATTTGACGAAAGCAAATAAACATTTGCAGCCAGAACAACTCCATTTGAAATGACAGCTGCAGTTTGCGCTATCGCTGGACCGTTGAATCTTATTCGGAGTTTCACATCACTCATGGGACTTATAACAGCCAGGGAGTAATAAACAGTGAACCACCCGTGTCAGGACAAATACCAGTCCCACTGTTACGAGTATTTCCTTGGCGATATCGATTGTGGTTTTATCAATAACCACATCGCCGTTATCTTTCTTTTCCAATTTCTTCTCCTTCTCCTTGAATTTTAAATGTATTTATCATTCGAATAGCACCATCAAGTAAAGCCT
This sequence comes from Bacteroidota bacterium, assembly GCA_018698135.1. Classification (NCBI taxonomy): domain Bacteria; kingdom Pseudomonadati; phylum Bacteroidota; species Bacteroidota bacterium. The sequence continues at coordinate 2,146 of JABINZ010000089.1, read as the reverse complement.
GCTGCCGTTTATATTTGGCAAAGTCTCTCAACATAACAATTCCGGATATTGTAATAGTAGTACCTACAAACAGGGCGGTAAAACCTATCAGAATATGTTTTAAAGAGACATCGACCGTACTCGATGGTGCTGCCTTTGCAGGAACCTTCACGCTATTGCTACTAGTCCTGCTCGTCTTCGGGTCCATCTTCTCCGACTGTTTGGCGAGAATCTTTAGCTTTACTGGTTACGGTCTCTGTGATTGTCACAATCAATGATAATGCTTGCAAAATGATTGTACCCACCTGAACAAGTTTTCCAGCTTTAAGAATTATAGCTGCCATGATGTATTTCCTTTCTTTAGTAATTAATTAAGAGTTGTTTCATGCTCTGTAATTCTTATACCGAAAAGTGAAGAATAAATGATGGCATTGTAATACCAAATATTTTATTAAATAAATCACTTTGAAGATATTTAATTTCTACCAGATATTTTATTATAATAACAAACAGTTAAGTAAGATTTTTCAAGGGGTTGGATTCATGACAGAGATACGTACCGAAATAACCAGTGAGTTTAAAGAAGGTAATTACGCAAAAGTAGTTGAACTTATTCAAACTGACAACCTATTAGAACTTGATTATCAATTTCTTTTAATTCTTGCATTATATAAGGAAGATTCGAAACTAGCAGAGATAAAACTTCGTAAGCTTATTGATAATCATGGTTTTGGATTACTGGATATAATATTCTCCACTACAAACATTGGTATAATTATAAAATCTGAATTACAAAAAATGATTTCTGATATTTCATTAGAATTTCCCAATTATTATTCCGGCTATTCTTTTGATAGCATTTTTCAAAATTTTGGTTTAATGGTCAGTTCAGGATTAGCAATCGGAGCACTAGGTGGACCAATTGGTGCTGCAGGTGGAGCAATTGTTGGTGGTGTGGTTGGTGGAGCATCAAAATTTCTAAATAGAAAGGAATTGCGTCTAAAAAAATTATTAAATGACAATGAATACAGTTTAGGGATTGGTGAGTGCCATGAATATTTATCCAAATACGATATAAGTTCTAAAAATATTCCATCATGGCTCTATGCATATCTATATATATTTAATAAAAACCTTGGTGATAATTCTATGGCCCATGTCTATAAACAGAAGTATCAAAAAAGAAAACTTGAGGAAAATCCAGCTATTAGGGCAAAATTTGAAAAGGCTCTTTCTGAAATAAAAGAGATATTTAGTGAGATACAAACCAATGAGGTATTAACATTTGAAGATATAGAGTCTTTATCAAAACTTACTAATGTAGAAGAGGGAGTCACCCAATATGTAGAAGATATAAGTAATTTTAATGAATTACTCTTTCACTTCCCAAAAAAATTCAGCCCAAAAGATCGTCTCCCAGTAAAGTTAATAAATCCAAATCTCAAGATTGAGATTGAGTTATCCCAAACGCATGTGAGTTTTCTCTTATTCTTAGCCAATGAAAGAAAGGCCAAAGGATATAAATGGTTAGAAAATATTAATAATCACCTCACTGAACTGAATTCAATATTTAATCGGCTCGACATCATTGATAGGGGTAAAGATTCTCTTAATATTACGGACTCAACCTCAAAATTAAACTCGTTATCTCCTTGGATACTTGACGAATCACAGACATATAGAAAGTCAATTGTATCTAAAATAAACAAAGCTGTTAGCACCCAAGTAAACGGAAAACTTATAATTTCTACTCGATCACATCTAAATGGAATTTATACATTAATTCCGGCTATAAAAAAAATATCATTTGACCCCACATAAAAACTATATTCCTAAAGCCCTCTAGATCACATAGATCAATACTAACTTTGAATAATTAAAGCTCTGCATTTGCAGGGCTTTTTTTTTATCGGTTACGTAACGTCACGTAACCCTAATCACCATACTAAATAACCCCAATTTACATCGTGGATAAAAATAAAAAACAGACAAAAAAGGAAAATGACATGAAAGCAATAAACATACTCAAATCAACTGGACGTTTTATCAAGAAACACAATGTAGCCATTATATGTGTTGGTGGGGCAATTATCGCTGCACCATTTGCTCTTGCAGCAGCTCCTGTAATTGCCGCATCCGCAGGTGCAGCAGGATTACTAGGCTCAAC
>JABINZ010000088.1 GCA_018698135.1 Bacteroidota bacterium | reverse complement strand
ATACCATATTCCATAAAGGGAAAATTGTCAAACTTGATATTTACTTTCTGTCCTTCTTTCACTTTCCCAGAACCTCTTATTGGTAAATTGCATTTTGCAATAACTTCAGATGACTCTTCTGGAATAATGGCAAAAACGGCCTCTCCATCAGTAACATTCTGATTTTCGCTCCAAAACTTAGTCATCGAAATAGTTCCATCAACAGGAGCAAAAAGTACATACTTATGCATCCATTGCCCTATGTTGCTTTTTAAATTATCAAACGATTCAGTTAAATCCAATTGCTGTTCACTCTTATCATCTTTCCCGCTTAACTGCATATCCAAAATCTGTTGTTCAATCTCTTGCGTTTTGATTCGGGTATTTGTTAAATCTGTTTTTGCTTTTTCAACTGCAAACTTTTTGTCCAACACAGCACTTTCAAATTTCTCGTAGCTTGACTGTGATATTATATCCTTTTCCAGCAACTGTTTATTACGATCCAATTGCTTTTGTGCAATGGTAAGTTCATCTTCTAAAACTTTATTCTGCCTGTACAATTGACCATAATAGCTGTTGTATCTGTTTATTTGATTGTTCAGCGATTGAATTTTCTGTGTATGATAATTTAAATCAACAAAGTGTAAATAATTATTGTACTGCTTGAGGAATGCAGAAAAATAGGATTGTAGTTCGCCTAATTCATATTGCTCATTGACAAGTATATAAGAATCTTGTGTGAAGTCTTCTAAAAAAGGTAATAAAGAATCCAATTTACTTTCCAAAGCTTTAATATCGTAATAGTTAGCCGGATTCTGTATGATGGCCAGAATATCATCTTTCTTGACTAGCTGATTGTCGTCAATAAAAATTGCTTCAATCTTTCCATTTGATCTGGCTACTACATCTGTAGGAGGCAATTGAGTGGTCAATTTAACAGGAGAAACTATAATATCAGGATATTTGAAAAACCAGCTTCCTAAAATCAAAATCAATAAAAGCATTAAAATAACTGTCGAACCAACACGAATAAGCCAATTGGGGACTTGCCCCATTAAATCTTGCACTTCTTCGCTTCGTATTTCCAGTTTTTTTTCCTTCATATCAAACACCGAGTTCCAATTGATTTTTCACTAAGTTGTAATATGAGCTTCTACGCTCAGCCAATTCAGAATGGCTTCCAATTTCAATGACTTTTCCTTTTTCAATAACTATTATTTGATCAGCATTTTTTACAGTACTCAATCTGTGAGCAATAACCATTACAGTTTTTCCTTTAAAAAATTCATCCAGATTATTCATGATAATTTTCTCATTGTTGGCATCCAGTGAATTTGTTGCTTCATCGAAAAACAGAAAATCAGGATTTTTATAAACTGCACGTGCAATAAGAATTCTTTGTTTTTGTCCCTGACTTAAGCCATGTCCATCAGCTCCAATTTTGGTATTGTATCCTAATGGTAAATTTTGAACGAATTGCTGAATATTGGCTACTTTAATGGCGCTGTAAAATCTTTTTTGGTCAATTCTTTCATCGCTAATCGCTACATTTCTTGCGATTGTATCTGAAAAAATAAAGCCATCTTGCATGACTGCACCACATTTATTTCTCCATACTTTTTCATTCAAACTTTGTTGGTTAATATCACCTACTTTTATTTCACCTCTAGTAGGAGCATAAAATCCCAATAATAATTTAAGAAGGGTTGTTTTACCGCTTCCACTGGTTCCAACTATAGCTGTTACTTTCTTTTCTGGAATAGAAATATTAATGTCGTTTAATACCATCTCAGACTGTGGCCCTTCGTATTGAAACGATAAATTATTGATATAAATGCTTTTGTCTTCAGGTATAAAACTGATTTTTTCATTTACTTTCGATTCTTCATCATCCTTTTTATGAATTTCAGCTAATCTTTCCAGACTGATTTTGGCATCTTGCGCTTTATTTAAAAACAATATCAATTGTTCCAAAGGACTGTTTAATTGACCAATCATAAACACTACAGCGAGCATCATACCTAAGGACATACTACCTCCTATTACCGCAGTTGCTGCTATGAAAGTGATAAATATATTTTTTGATTCATTGAGAATTGTAGCTCCAGCACGCTGATTCTGACTAAGTGAAAGACCTTTTACATTTACTCGAAATAATTTTGCCTGAATATTCTCCCATTCCCACCGTTTTTGCTTCTCACAATTATTGAGTTTGATTTCTTGCATTCCGGTGATAAGTTGAATCAGGTTCGATTGATTATCTGCTAATTGATTAAATCGCTTATAATCCAGCACCCTCCTTTTCTTCATAAAAAGATAGACCCATAAAACATACAAAAAGCTACCAATAATAAATACTGCTAATATTTTCAAACTATAAAAACCAAGTACAATTCCAAAAACGATGAGATTGACAAATGAAAATAAAATACTAAGAGTTGAATTAGTAATAAAAGATTCAATACGCGTATGATCTGATATGCGCTGTAATAAGTCGCCAATTTTTTTAATATCGAAAAAACCTATAGGTAATTTCATCAGCTTGATCAAAAAATCAGATATCAGTGATATATTCACTCGCGTACTAATGTGTAGAAGAATCCAGCCTCGAATAAAATCAACAGATGTTCTTCCAAGGAAAAGTATTAATTGTGCTATTAACACCAAATAAATAAAGCCAATATTGTGATTATTAATACCATAATCGACTATTTGCTGTGTTAAAAAAGGAAATAGCAGCAATACTAAACTCCCAATTAATAAACCCGTAATTAGCTGAAATAAATATTTTTTATAGGGTTTGACATAGGAAAAAAGAAATTTGAATCCCGATTTATCGATAATTTCATCATCAACTAAATGAAAGTCAGGTGCTTTTTCGATTAACAGACATAATCCTTTTTCGCTTCCATCCTGTATCCAGCTTTTAACAAATTCCTCGTGAGAATATTTTAATAAGCCATGAGCGGGATCGGCCACATATACCTTATTTTTTGTTATTCGGTATACAATAATGAAATGATTCTGATTCCAGTGAATAATGCTTGGGAAGGTAACATCCGCTTTTAACTGTTCAAAATTAATCCTGTCTCCTTTAGATCTAAGTCCAATGGATTCAGCAGCATCACTAATTCCAAGCAGAGAAACTCCTTCACGTGTAATAAAACATTTATCACGCAAAGTTTGAATAGAATAGGTTTTTCCATAATATTTGGAAATCATTTGCAGACAACTCGGACCACAATCCATTGCGTCTAACTGATTATAAAATGGAAATTTTGCCATAAATGAATTCTTAGCCTACTCTGACTACTGTCAAAAATAACAAGGCTTATAAATTCTCCTTAATAAAGTTATACGCAGTTTTGTGAATATCTGATGAAATGAGAGCAAAAAAAAACTTGCTAGCAGAGAAACTACTAGCAAGTGTACTTAAGACGAACAGTGGTAAGCCTAAGCCATAAATTTTAATGAAATTGCCTACAAGACAACTGGGATCCAGATGTCTATGTCTTCTACAATTACGGTTCCTTCTGGTGGTGGCTTCTTCTCACCATCCATCAGTCCACCCCTTACATTGTAGAGTTCGTCATTAGACAAGGATTGAAATGTTCCTTTCATAACTACATTTTAAAAAGTTAACAAAGTACTGCCTGTTCTACCAAATCAGACAGTAAAAAAGTCTTAAGCGCTACTATATTCGCTATACCTTCAAAAGGTTACCTTTATTCAATTATTTTTTCCAATTAATTGTTTTTTTGCTAACCTTATATATTTTTCATTGTGGATAAGTCAAAACTTCTTATTATTTGTTATCCAACATGTTACGGGATTGTTCTCATCAACACCTATCAAAAGCCAACCACTATCCACAAGCGATTTGCGTTTTTTAATAAATTCTTCCACTTCATCATAACTTATCTTATCAACATGGCGCGGATCATTACGTAAAATTTGCGTTTTATCAACATAATTTCGTATCCATTTCAAGACAGCAACATTGCTCACACCTAGCATCCTACCTATTGCCCTAAGGCCTTTACCTTCCAAATAAAGATAGATTGCATGCCTTTTAATATGATTAGCCCTTCCCCTGTTATTCACAGAAAAAAAATATCCACAATGATTGCATTTATAACGCTGTCTTGACAGGACTATTCCTGCCTTAACAATCAATTCCGATCTACATTTTGGACACTCAAACAACATAATTGCTAACAAATATAAGCATATATATATTTAATTAGCAACTTTATTAACAATTTGTATTATTTGGGAGTCAAAATCTATTACTTATCAACCGAAAAATGTTCGTTTGTAGACAATTATTACGCTAGCAGACCCATGAAATTTTTAATATTGTTACTTAATACAATTCATTCATGTTGTTGTTATTTAATAGGACTTATAAGATGAGCATTAATAAATCATTGAAGATAATTAGCCTTCTTGCATCCTTCTTGTTTTTGACTTATGCACAATTACTTGCAGTCCAAACCGACACAATTACTTCTAGAAATCTTTTATTAGAAATAAATAAAAAAATCATTGACAAAGATTTTGAAGGAATTAACAAAATCTTAAATCCTTTTATTAAAGAAAATTCAATTATTAACTCCTATAGTCTGGCAAAACTGCACCTGGAACATGGTAAAAACCTAAAACATTTAGGCGATTATCAAGCCTCAAATCAAATTCTAACTGCACTTGAAAATAAGCTTGATGAGACACAAACTTTTTCGAAACATATATATCCTGACTTGTATCATGAATTAGGAGGTGTTCATTTACTTTTAAGAGATGTTAGTAATGCAAGTAGTTATTCATTGAAATCAATAGAATATAGAAAGAAATCAAAAGGGATTAAAGCTCCTGCCCTATTTAAGACCTATACCAACTTAGGAACTATATATCAAGCCATCGGTCAAATCGAAAGTGCTATTGAAAGCTTTAATAAGGCATTGCATATCAAACTTTCTAACCAGGCAAAACCAGATATGCAGCTGGCCATGATATACCAAAATATTGGGCGATTATTCTACCAACAGGAAATGTTTGACAGCGCCTTGTATTATTATATAGAAAGTCAAAACATTAATGACGAGATTCTGACCGACAAGGACTATCAGCTGGGTGTTTTTTACGCAAATTTTGGAGTATTGCATAAAAACATAGGCAATTACGAAGAAGCCCTAATTTCTTATCAGCGTGCTGAAAAGATCTTTATCAATATTTTTGGTCAGAATGACCTTCAGCTCTACAGTATTTATTCAAATATTGGCAATATTTATAGGATTTTAGGCGATTTAAGTCATGCTTTACAATACTACAAAAATTCTCTTGCACTAGCCGATAAGGATCCTGCAAGCAAATATGCTAAACAATATTCCATTTATATAAACATGGCTGGTGTTTATATTAGTTACGGATTATATGAAGATGCAATAGCGTATTTAGAAAAATGTTTTCAGATAAAAGAAGAATTTTGGGAAAATATTGATATAGAATTACCATATGGCAATATGGCAATTTGCTATACAAAGTTGGGAGAAATCGAAAAGGCTGAAAAATTCTATCAAAAACAAATTGAACAGGTTGAAGAATCTGAAGTTGAAAACATTGAATTAGCCAATGCTAATTTAAGCTATGGGATTTTTTGTTTAAGCGTCAAAAAAGATGGCGAGGCCCTACAAAGACTTACAAATGCAAACAAAATATACAAAAAACTATATGGGAACAAACACCCCTATGTTGCTAAATCAACAATTAGTTTGGCTGATTATTACTTTAATAAAGATCTCAATAAATGCTTGAGTTTATTGCAAAATGCATTTACACAGGTAATTCCTGATTTTGATGACAAACGAATTGAATCTAATCCAGGTATCAATCATAGCTCATCATCACTTATCCTATTAAGTATTTTTCAGAAAAAAGCTGAAGCACTTTTTGCCTTGGCAGATGGTAATAATTCCAAGAAATTGTTGCTGTCTCTGTCTACATTAGATCTAGCAACCCAACTATCTCAGATAATTCAAGTTGACTATAGTAGTGAAGAAAGCAAACTGTTTATTTCTTCCAATCAAAAAAAATATTCTGTTTTATCAGCTCAAATTGCCATTCAACTACATCATATCACCAAAGACCAGCAATATTTAATAAAAGCATTTAACATCGCTGAAAAAAGTAAAGCAGCAATATTATTATCATCACTGCAAGACTTTGACGCCAAAAGTATTAGTAATATTCCTGCAGAAATAAGCGACCAGGAAAAGGACATCAATAAACAACTTTCTACATACAGAGAGTTGATTTACAAAGAAGATCAAGCAGAATTCCCTGATAAATCAATGATTGATAGATGGCAAAAAAAAGTATTTGATTTAACACAGCAGCAAGAAAAGATTATTATTACATACAAAGAAAAGTACCCTAGCTATTTTAATTTGAAATATGAGACTTCAGTAATAGCACTTGAACATGTACAATCGCAACTAAATACGGATGAAGCATTAATTGAATATGTTATTGGTGACACTGTTATTATTGCTTTGTTGATTACCAAAAACGGTATCCAAGGTCAAATAATTTATGTGGGTGATGAATTTGTGAATCATGTTAATATCATTCGGAATAATTTAATTTCAGGTGAATTTGGAAACAATGCCTATGAAAATTATGTGGCTTATGTTCAATCTTCTTCCATCATTTATGAAACAATACTAGACAATTTCCTCAAAAACAATAATTTTAAGAAGTTAACAATCATTCCTGATCATGTTCTTTTCTATATACCCTTTGAAGTTTTGTTAAGTTCAAAACCCAAGAAATTAAATCTAGATTATAGAAAATTGGACTATTTAATTAAACGTTTTAATATTCGCTATTCATACTCCGCAACATTGAGTTATACAGATTTCAAAAAAAATCGAAAAACCTCCAGGAAACTATTAGCCATGGCTCCTGAATATGGGAATTATGATCACTTAAATGCAGAGAGGTCGGAAAGTATAAAAGATTACAAAAAATACCTCGTTAACTTACCTGGTGTAGTAGATGAAATTAGGCAAATAGTAAAAAGCATGCGTGGAAAAGCATATTCAGGAGCTGAAGCTACAGAAGGTGTATTTAAAGATATTGCTTCAGATTATGGTGTTTTGCATTTAGCCATGCATACCATAGTGAACAATGATAATCCGATGTTTTCCAAATTAGTTTTCTATTTGAATAATGATTCATTGGAAGATGGCATGCTGAATACCTATGAGTTATATGATATGAACTTAAATGCAAAGCTAGCCGTATTAAGTGCTTGCAACACAGGATCTGGCGCACTTCAGGCAGGCGAAGGAGTGATGAGTCTGGCACGAGGATTCATCAGTGCAGGATGCCCCAGCATCATTATGACACTTTGGGCACTTGAGGACAAATCTGGACTTGAGATTATGACATCTTTTTACAAACTATTTGCAAGAAGCAAATCTTCGGACTATGCGCTCTGGCAGGCTAAGCTTACATATTTACAGAATGCAGATAAGCTTAAAGCTCATCCCTATTTTTGGTCGGCCTACGTAATGATTGGAAGTCCCGTGAAACTAAAAAGTTTACTTCCGTATTATTTTGGTGGATTCTTATTATTACTTGTGGTGGGTTTTATTGCTATCAAAGCAAAAAAAAAGGCCAGCTAAGCTGACCCTATAATTTATAATTTCTTCAAAATATCTTTTGCTTGTTCCTGATAACTACTATCTTCATAAGCAATTTTTTCGAACATGGATTTTGCAACATCGTTTTGATACATTTTTAAATAACAAATAGCCATATACCATTCCGCTTGTTCAACATAAAGATTATTTTGATGATCAATAATTAACTGGAATGATTCTATAGCCTTTTTATAGCTAAAAGATTCCATATTTGATATTCCTGCATATAAATGAACAGAAATATTAGAATAATCTTTGTCTAAAATCTGATTGAATAATACAAGTGCATCATTGTACTTTTTATCATTATATAGTGCTAAGGCATCACTCAAATCTTGATCTATATTCGTACTAGCAGAACGAACAATCCCATTCGCTTCATAACTTTGATAATACATATTGAAAATCTCATCATTCGTGTAATTCGATTGAGAGACGAATTTTAATCCAAACGAAACCATTAGAGTTATAGAAGCAGCTACAGCAATATATTGCCATTTAAATTGGAAAAATTCCTTTGTAAAGGATTTTTTGCTTGTTACATCCGTTTCAATGCTATTCAATTTTGATCGAAGGTTAACAATATCCAAATCGAGAATAGCACCATTAATGTCTTTGTGCAATAATACTTCTCGTGCAAAATTTGGATTGTTTTTAAGTTCATTTTCAAACCAAAGTTGTTCTTCGGGGTTTAGGTCAGAACTTAGGTGGCGTTCTATAATGTCTGTTTGGTTGTGGTGGGCATTCATTATGTTAGTTTTTAGTTTGGGTATGATGGTCTTTGTTTCTCAAAGTTAAGTCATTCTTGATACTGTCTACAAGTTTTTTCTTGCATTCGAACTTTCTTTTCTTTGCATATTGCTCAGTCTTGTACCCCATAATCTCAGCGATTTCGCGTAATGGAACTTTTTCCAAAAACAATCTTAATACCTTCTGGCAATCTTTGTTCAGTTTGTTAAAATGATATTGGTATAATTTATACTCATCATTTTTTTCAAAGTTGCTTCCAATAACTGATGATAACTCCGCTATCTCTTCTCCGTTTCCAAATGTCTCACCTCTGATTCTTTTTTTCTCCAGTTGCTTGAGCCATAAAAGCCTGCAAACTGAATAAAGATAAGTACTTAATGAACAACTTAATTCTAATTTTTCCTCCTTTATTTTTTTATAGATAATGATAATTGCTTCCTGAAAAATATCCTGAGCATCTTCATCATTTCCATTATTTTTCTTGATCAGATTTCTAATTGTTTCAAAATATTTCTTATAAATATATTGAAGTACACTGTTATCGTGTTGTCTTATGCCTTCTATAAGAGCGTCCTCAGAAAGATGCATTTGTAAATTTATTCCTGTGTTCAGTAAAAGGTTACCTAATCGTTGCAATTTATATCTACCAGTAAGTAGAATTGACTAAAAATCGCTCGTTTTGTTTCTGAAACTGCTAGTTTCAATTAATTTATTATATCAGCAAAAGTATTAATATTGACTGTTTTTAAAGCCCATATAAACGAAAAGTTATCCCCAAAACAATGGAATAGAATCTTTCTTATTTGTGATTTAGCTTTTACTTGCTATTCTTTGACTATACTTCATATAAATAATTGCAATTAGTAAAGCTACCATACCTGCACTAAACGTAACTGAATAGTTATAGGCTTGAAGCAAAATGATTCCAATTATGGGTGCAAAACCTGCTCTTACTCCAACTAAACT
>JABINZ010000087.1 GCA_018698135.1 Bacteroidota bacterium | reverse complement strand
TATAATTACCACCATAACTACTTTGATCAATGATGATAATTGGCCTGCTATTTACAGATTTAAAATTCTTGAACTGAGTTTCGGCTGAATGTTCTGTCCATTGTGGAAGCCCATCCATTTTTGCTTGTGCATGATGTTGACTCTTATCAGAAAGTGATACTCCCTGACCTTCATTGCAATTATAATAATAGATAAGGCTAGTATAATGGCTTGCCGAAGGATTAACTTCGTGATTCATGAGCTCTTGAATTTGAGCCTCTGTTAACACAGTATTCCAAACACTAAATTCATCAATCAGTCCATCGTAATTGCTGGTATTGTTTCCATTAGAACCAATTCTGAATTTAGTTATACCACTCATTTTTCTGTTTTTCCCATTTCCTGAATGCCAAAGTTTTGCGTTCAGGTAAATATTCATTTCACCGCTTATTGCATTTTTGGTAAAAGTCCAGAAATTCCATTGCCCTTTATAGTCTTCAGGATTGGCTGTTTGATATATTCGATCATAATCGCCTCCATCATTACCAGCATCCCAATACACATTTGAGTTACTCCATGGCAAATGACTACTGATTACCCGTTTGTTATTTACATCGAATGCTTCAAAAACGTGATCGTTTTGCGCTTGAATTGTTGGATCTCCATATTGCCATAACGAAACTGTTATTTCATTTTCAATTTGGTTGAAATTATCTGTCGGAACGTCAATATAGTCAGGTCCTTCAAAGTCAAGTGCATAATCCGCTGAAGAAGATACCAAACCGGAAGGCCAGTTAGTTGTTTCAATTTTACTATGAATTGGCTGTAAGTTAAAGTTTTTGCTTACACTGAAATCAATCAGGATATTTGACAAACTATCCCAACTAAAGCTAGTATTGAATGCAAAATAAACCCATCCATCAGTACTAATGTTTACATATTTGTCAAATACCGAAAGGAATCCATCTTGTTCAACATCGGAAACGAACAAAGAGTCTTTCATTGTATTTTTAATCCGTATGGCAATTCTTCCAATATCTCCATAATTCTTTCCTAAATAAAGATGTATCCCGCTTATCAGATTGGAATCTAAACCTATTTGTTTGAGTTCACTTGCTTTCCAAACATACTGCATACGATAAAAAGGCATTTCTTGCAGGAAAGTTTTCTCTGATCCGCTATTTATATTAGCTGAATTAATTTGCTTTAAACTAATTGTATCATTTATAACATATGATTTTTCAATCCAGGTTTGATAATTCCAGGCAGGAGTGAGCATGTAGGGAAAAGTGTCATAGGTATTTCCATTTACCTTGAAATTTGGGAATAGCTGATAATTACCCGTTTTTTTTGATGCATAGGTATAGGTTAGGTAGTCCCATTCACCACATTTGTAAGGAGTATTTAATGGATCACACTTGAGGCTATAGTACATATATACTTTCTCGTATTTCGTGTTTTCATCAGGGAAAACTACCCATGCTTCTTTAACATTGCCGCGCATACTATAATCAAAAGCTTGAACTTTGATTGTATCGCCTTCATCGGCACTCAAATTTGTGCTAAAAAATATATTGAAAAGAAGTAATGATAAACTGATAATAATTCCAAATCCTCTACGCATAAAATCCACTTTAATAATTTATTACTGATTGTTTGATAAAAACAAATATAGAAATAGAAAACTAATTTGAAATTAGTAGTCTATACCAATAAAATAGCCGCTATACTTGCGAATATTAATGACATGTTGATCTTCAAACATTAGATATTGGCCTTTAATTCCTGCAAGAGTTCCACTATAAACAGGATTCTTTTCCAAGTTTATACTCTTTATCTTTTGTGGGTACTGATTTACCGGATAGCTAATGTTTGTTATATAATCTTCTTCATCTAAATATTGCTGTAAATCATTTGATAATAAGCCAGCAGCTTTGTTCTTTTCTTCTTCTAAATTAATGTCCCCATCAATTTTATTGGACAGCATCTGTCGCCAATTGGTTTTATCTGCAAAATATTCTTTGAGTTCAACTTCAATGAGTCCTGCTAATTGACGATAAGGTGTTTTTGCCAGAATAATGGCTTTAATTGCTCCCTGGTCCATCCAGCGCGTTGTATATTGACTTGCACGTGTAACACCTATCTTGAGTCCGCTGGAAACGGCTAAATAAACTACATGTTCGGTTAAGCTGTATTTTTTCGCCCATTCCATATCTCTTGAAATACCTAAATGTGCCTGATCAAGTTCGGGTCTGATAATCCCGGGATCTGCTTCGGGTGCTGACTGAAAGCAAGGGAAGCAAAATCCTTGTTGAAACGATGTTTTGGTTCGTCTTCCACATTTAACACAATTTATCTGTCCATTGTAACTGAGCTTTATTTCTTGTCCAATTAAATCGTTTAATGGTAAAAACTGTTGTCCAATTGGTAATTGATACTCCACTACATTTTTGAGTACAGTTTTCATTTTAATTATATTCCCAGACAGTTGCATGTTTTCTATTTTTAATCAAAAATACAATTGATTTTTTGATCATCCACTTTGCATTTTGAGGGAATATATTTGAATAATATAAATTGAAAAATGATATCCAGAGTTGAGAAAAATGGATTTTGCAAGTCGGTGTAATACGCAGATAATCAGTTGTTAGTGATTTTTTTTTGCAAACGCTATCCCGAATTAAATATATTTGAATTCAAATGTGATTATTCGATAAGCAAATTGCCATCTGACGAGAGATGCGAAAAATCATTTTTTTCAACTAAACTGTTCAATCATGCAAATAGCATCATCACTTTTGATTACAGCGGGAATCGTCTTCATGATTTTCTCCATACAGCTTACCCGAAAATTACTAGGTATTCAGGAAGGTAAAATGTTTAAGTCTTGGCGGATTTTGCTTTATTTTATAGCAGCATTCACCCTTGCTTATATTGCTGCACTCACCTTGGTCATAATCGATCTGAAGGATATCATATACATTTTAACAGGGATGGTGTTTTTAGGTGGTGCCTTATTTGTTTATTTGGTCATTCGTGCCAGTTTAACTTCTTCTCTTAAACTAATTGAAACAGCCAGCGCCAAAAATTATTTAAATGATATTTTTCAAACTATGGGAAATATCTTGATTGT
>JABINZ010000086.1 GCA_018698135.1 Bacteroidota bacterium | reverse complement strand
CTTCGGCAAGGGTTTTACCAATATCTGGTACGCTCGTGTTGAACTTCCATTCACAGGACAGGCATCATCTTTTACAGTGACCGTAAACACATAGGGAATCGAACTTGCATGTTGCTCACCCGGTGTCCACGACATGGTTCCGGTCGGATGCTTGACCTGTTTATTATTATCACTCCAACTGGCTCCCGGAATGGCTCCATTCCAGCTGACCAGTAAGGTATCTTTTGTATCATAATCGTTTGTGGCTATACTGAAGTTGACTGTATTCGTAGCACAAATTTCTTTATAAAAGGGACCACTAAGATAGGGTGCATTATTGTTTGGACATGAGATAACGATAATCTGCAAATCCCTTCGGATTTGGCCAATTAAAGTCATAGTTCCATTTATATTACGCCACTCTTCAACCTTTAAAGCCATCACCGTTTGTTCTATCTTCATTGGGCGGAAAGAAATATCTCCTGTAGTAGGATCTAAATGAAAACCACGTGGAAATGGCAGATTGACATTGGGAAAACCCCAGAAATAAATTGATTTATTAACAGCATAGGGGCTGGAATAAGTTAATGCTGACCCATTATAACCCATAGGAATGGTCCAGCTATAGGATAATGAGTCCAGTAAACCACCAGAAGTATTTAAGTCCATATCAAGACCTCCATGGTTGAAAACAAAGTTCTGACCTACACAAATAATAGCAACAGGAGGATTGGTGAAAGTAGGAGAATTATCACATGGAGTAACACAACGGTTCAGTATTGCATCGCAATAAAAAGAATTATTTTGCATTCCTGTTGTAATGGTCAGGTTTCTACAACAACTTTGAAAATACAATACTACCTCACAGCAGCTACCAGCATTACTTAATACAATTAATCCATTGTAAACATATTTTTCAATTCCATAGGGAAAACTACAGCTACTGTTTGAGCAACGCGTACATGTTGAACCACAAGTGGGGGTAATATCCAAACCACTTGGTTTTGAAATGGTTAAACTTGTAATGCTTGCACCGGTGGACTTACACTTGGCACCAATTGTACATGGATGCATCGGAATTCCATTGCAATCTCTGTAAATAGTCATGGAAACGATGAAACTATCCTGACCAATACAAGTCCATGTCATATCAGATCCCATAAAATGATCAGCAAACGATGACATTGGAAAATGAGATAAGAACACCACCAGCATTAAAAAACCAGATTTCAAGAAATTTCGTTTAAGTATGCTAATATATTGCCTGAAATTATTCATTAATAATAATCCAATTCAAGTTTAGAAAACTCATCATCCTTTTTTCAATTGTTAAATTTAATTGAACAGAGAATATTCATTAGTCATTTTTCTTGTTGAAAGGTAACCAATATTTTGATAAATATTCTAAATTTTGGTTGCCTTTTAAATATTTGGTTTTTTTCATCAAGAATAAAAGAAAATAAATTGAATATCTGACTCAGATACAAATCACTGCTTTTCTATAAGTTAAGACCCAAATAAACCAATGATAAAACTTAATGGTTAAAAAAAAGTTGAATTTGTAGTTACCTTTGAGTCACAAATTATACTAATCCATGAAATTAGGGATAAATGTTTGATGAGGAATATCTGGATAAACAGATTGTATTGGATTTAGAAGCAGTAGACGAAGACCTTAACAACAAGGCTTTCAAGTATTTATACAAACATGTATATCCATTAGTCTATTCTTTTATAAGACAAAGAAGTGGCTCAAAGCGAGAAGCTGATGATACTTTTCAAGAAGCCATGATTGTTTTGTTTGAGAATATTAAAAGTAAAAAGTTTAGAGGGGAAGCACGGGTAAATACATATTTGTATTCTACAGTGCGGAACATATGGTATTCGAAACTTAAAAAGATGAAGCGCGTGGTTCATATAGATGACATGTCAATGACCGAAGATGTTGATGTTAAGACTCAACCCGACAGCAGCGAGAAGCTTGCTTTGATAATGGGTGTTCTTGATCAACTCGGGGATTCGTGCAAATCGATATTAAAAAAATATTACTTTGAACATTGTTCAATGAATGATATAAAGGATAAAATGGGATTTAGAAGTGAGGAATCAGCAAAAACACAAAAATACAAGTGTATGCAAAAGCTTATTTCACATATAAATGCCAATCCAGCATTAAAAGATGCATTAAAAGAGTGTTTATGATTTCAATTCAAGATATAGAAAAAATTGAGCAATACCTGGAAGGAAAACTTTCGGGTACAGAGCTTACAGAATTTAAGCAATTACTTAGTAGTAATCCAGAACTAGCCGAAATGGCTGATAGTTTCAAATTTGCTATTGAAGGAGTTAATGTTTATAACAGAAATCAGCTTAAAGCTAAACTTGGTCAAATTCAAAAAGAGGTAGCCCCCATTATTTCCACCCGAAATTCAAGCTTAAAATATTATATCGGTGGAGCCACATTGGCTATTTTGGCTGGACTATTTTTCCTTTTTAATCCTTTTGCAAAAACAGAAAATCAAGATGAATCTGTTCAAAATGCAATTTTAGAAGAATCCATAAATGATCAGTCCACAGTTCAAATAACAGATAAAACTTCAACTCAATTTGAAACTGATCAAAATAAGGCTGAAAAAGAAATTGTAAACAAGAATACAAAACAAGATATAGAATCTGAAATAGAGATAGCTGAAACGACACCAGTAGAACAAGCTGTTGTACAAAATCCAGTTTCTGATAAGCAAAATTCCTTTGCAGAACCAGATAATAAAGCATCTAATGATAATCGAAGATCTGATGAAATTCCTGAGGCACAATTTGTTGCCAATAAAAGCAACGGATGTGCACCAATTTCTGTAAAGTTCACAGATCAAAGTACTATTCAAAGTGGAGTTATTAATAAATGGATTTGGGATTTTGGTGATGGAACTTCATCTATTGAGCAAAACCCAATTCATATTTACAAATCGGGTGGAAGTTATACTGTAAGCTTAACAGTTTGGAGTCAAAATGGAAATTCGAATAAAATATCCAAAGATAAATTGGCAAACGTTTATGTTTCACCACATGTTGACTTTAAAACAGATCCTGAAATTGTGCAGGCTCACATGCCTGATGTAAAGTTCATCAATAACTCTACGCATGTTACAAAAGGAACCAAATATAAATGGGACTTTGGTGATCAGTTTGGTAGTTCAATTAAAAAAGACCCTGAATATAGTTATATGGATACAGGTAGTTACATCATTAGTTTAACGGCTACAACAGAAAATGGTTGTATTGACAAAGCATTTAGAGGAATTGTTGTGGTTCCAGAAGTATCCTGTTATTGTCCATCTGCATTTAGTCCAAATGGAACCGGCCCCACTGCAAATAATACATATCGGGTATCAGCAAAAGGATTTACTGAGTTTTATATCATCATTTACAGTCGCTATGGTGAAGTTGTTTATGAATCAAAAAATTACAGGACACATGGATGGGACGGGAATTATAATGGTTCTAGTCCTCAAAATCAGGAAGCAGAAGTGTTTATATCAAAAATCAGATTGATTGGATTTGATGGAAAAGAGTACAATTTCAAAGAAAGCATTACGTTAATAAGATGATTTAATCTACTTTTTCATAATGAGAAAAGGGGTAATTCTTTGGGTTATCCCTTTTTTTTATCTCTCTTTTTTTGTCCTATTTTTGATCCAATAACATATTTATAAACTTAAAGTTTAAATTTTTGTTTAATTGCATTCAATGTTTAATTTTGACTGCCTTAAATAATAGGGGCAAATATCATTATTGAACCAATAAAGGAGGAAGGAAATGTACGGCCGTATTAAAGACGATCTTATTAAAGAACTTGAAAATATCAGAAAAGAAGGCCTTTATAAAAATGAACGCGTTCTGACAACCTCACAAGGAGTAGAAATCAAAACGCAAAGAGGGTTGAATGTATTGAATTTCTGTGCCAATAATTATTTGGGTTTGTGCAACGATCCTCGTGTAATGGCTGCAGCCAATATTTCCTTTTTTAAATGGGGATTTGGCATGGCCTCTGTCCGATTTATTTGTGGAACACAGCAAATTCATAAAGAGCTTGAATCGAAACTTAGTGAGTTTTTAGGTACTGAAGATACCATACTTTACTCATCAGCTTTTGATGCAAATGGTGGGATTTTTGAGCCCCTGCTAGGCGAAGATTGTGCTATAATTTCAGATGCTTTAAACCATGCTTCCATTATTGATGGTGTGCGTTTAAGCAAAGCAAAACGATTCCGTTATGCCAACAACAACATGAAGGAATTAGAGCAGTGCTTAAAAGATTCTCAGGATTCTAAATACAAACTAATTGTAACTGATGGTGTTTTCTCTATGGATGGTATCATTGCACAAGTTGACAAGATTTGTGATTTAGCAGATAAATATGACGCTTTGGTTATGGTTGATGACTCTCATGCAACAGGATTTGTAGGAGAACATGGCCGTGGAAGTCATGAAGCCTGTAACGCAATTGGCAGAGTTGATATCATTTCAACTACATTCGGAAAAGCACTTGGAGGAGCCTCAGGAGGTTGTATTTCTGGCAGAAAAGAAATTGTTGAACTTTTAAGACAACGATCTCGCCCGTATTTGTTTTCCAACTCATTAGCACCAGGAATTACTGGAGCAACAATCGAAGTATTACGTATTTTATCCGAATCGACTGAGCTAAGAGATAAACTAGAGCAAAATACACGCTTTTTCAGAAGAGGAATGCATGATGCTGGATTCAAAATTGAGGATGGAACTCATCCCATTGTACCAATCATGTTAGGTCATTTACCTAACGATGCCCAACTTGCACAAGATTTTGCTAATGCACTTCTAGAAGAAGGAATATATGTTATTGGATTTTCGTTTCCTGTGGTTCCAAAAGGTCAAGCACGAATCAGAGTGCAAATTAGTGCAGCACATTCACTGGAAAACATTGGCTTTGCTATAGAAAAATTCATCAAAGTAGGTAAACAACTTAACGCAATATAATTTTATCAATTAATAACTAAATTAAAATATGTCTAACATTGGATCTTACGAAGAAAGAATAAAAAACTTCGATTGGAAAATATCAGAAGAGGAATTGGGCTACAAAGAGGGAGATACTATTAATATAGGCTGGTATTGTTCTGATAGAATTTGTGAAATGGGTAAAGCTGACAAACTCGCTCTTATATGGGAAGGCCATGGCGATATTGAAAAACGCTATACTTTTAATGATGTCAGAATCAGAAGTAATGTCATTGGTCAGTTTTTAAGAGATCAAGGTATTAAAGATGGTGACCGGGTTTGCCTTTTCATGGATAAAATTCCTGAACTGTATATTGGTTTGTTAGGTGTTTTAAAAATTGGAGCTATTGCTCAACCCTTATTCTCCGCATTTGGCGATGAGTCTTTACATGTACGTTTAGACAATTCCGAGGCAGATGCCATCATTACACAAAAAAAGCATGTTTCTAAAGTCAGAAAGATTTTAGAAAAAATGCCTTATATGAAAACAATTATTGTGGTGGACGATGATGGAAGAAAGCCATTAAGAGAAAAAGAAGTTGCCATGCATATGGATGAAGCTGCTCCTGTCGAAAATCTTGATATTTTCCCAACAAAAGCTGAATCAGCTTCTATCCTTCATTATACTTCAGGTACAACCGGACAACCAAAAGGGGTAAAACATGTTCATTATTCATTAATCTCACAGTATTTGACATCCAAGTGGGTGCTCGACTTACAAGAAAATGATATTTATTGGTGTACAGCCGATCCGGGTTGGGTAACAGGCACATCTTATGGAATTATCGGTCCATGGAGTAATGGCGTTACACAATGTGTATTGGATGTTGGATTTGGTGCAGATAACTGGTATAAATTTATTCAGAAGAACAAAATTACCATGTGGTACTCTGCTCCTACTGCTATTCGTTCATTGATGAAAGCTGGTGATGATGTGATCAAAGCATATGATCTTTCTTCATTACGTCATTTGGCCAGTGTGGGTGAACCTTTAAATGCTGAAGCTGTTATCTGGGGTGAAAAAGTTTATGGACTTCCTTTTTACGATACTTACTGGCAAACAGAAACTGGATCAATGATGTTGACGAATTTCCCTGGCATGAAAGTAAAGCCCGGTTCCATGGGCAAACCCTTCCCAGGTATTACAGCAGCCATACTTGATGATAATTACAATCCTATTACTGAACCTAACAAAGCCGGTCTTATTGGTTTCAAACCCGGTTGGCCTGCCATGATGAGAACTTACTGGAGAAACGAAGAAACCTATCAGAAAAAATTCATTAATGGATGGTATATCCCTGGTGATAAATCAACAATTGATGCAGATGGTTATTACTGGTTTGTTGGTCGCGATGATGATGTAATCAATACTGGAGGACACCTTGTAAGTCCTTTTGAAGTTGAATCTGCACTTTTAGAGCACGAATCAGTAGCAGAATCTGCTGTTATTGCAAAACCCGATGCTGTAAACATGGAAGTGGTGAAAGCATTTGTCACATTAAATCCAGGTTTTGATCCTTCAGATGAGCAAGAACTCAAAATCATGAACTTCATCAGAAAGAAATTATCTCCTTTAGCCATGCCTCAGGAAATCGAATATCTCGAGAAATTACCTAAAACAAGAAGCGGTAAAATTATGAGAAGAATGCTGAGAGCAAAAGAATGGGGAGAAGAAATTGGTGACACATCAACACTTGATGATGAATAAAATAATTTACTTATTTTTATCCCTTGATTCAGAACATTAAAATAAACTAAAATACAATAGCATGGAAGATTACAGAGAAGTTATTCTAGAATATGTAGTAGAAGAATACTTAGAAGAAGATGACGATGAAATCACCTACGAAACTCCACTTATTTCAGGTGGAATTGTCGATTCATTTTCAATGGTATCTCTTAAGAGATTCTTAGAAGTTAAATATAAAATCAGTATTCCAGATGATAAAGCAACACCAGAAGCTTTTGACGATGTGAATAAAATTGCTGCACTCGTAACTGAGTTTATTGGCAAATAATTAATACCATAAAAAAGGCAGTGTATTGGATTTATCCTTTTGCTGCCTTTTATTTTACCTAATACATCTTTGTTAATTAATAAACAGAAGTAATACAATGGCTTATAGTGAAAAAACAAGGTCTTCATACACCGAAACCTTAGATGGCATGAAAGAAGCTGGCTTATTCAAGCAGGAAAGATTCATCCATTCAACACAAGGTGCAGATATTGAAGTAGAATTCCCTGTTGGAGCAGGATTGAAAAAAGTAATTAATATGTGTGCAAACAATTATTTGGGATTATCAAGTCATCCCGATGTTGTAAAAGCTGCACACGAAGGTTTGGATAGCCGCGGTTATGGCATGTCTTCCGTACGATTTATTTGTGGAACACAAGATATTCATAAAGAATTAGAAGCCAGAGTAACTGAATTTTTAGGTACTGAAGACACCATTCTTTTCCCATCCTGTATGGATGCAAATGCTGGTGTTTTTGAAGCAATTCTTAGTGAAGCCGATGTGATGATTTCTGATCGTTTAGTTCATGCTTCCATTATTGATGGAATCCGTTTAGCTCATGCTATTCATGATACTTTCAAGCATTCAAATATGAACCACTTGGAGAATAAATTAATTCTCCATGCTGATAAAAGGAATAAAGTAGTTATTACGGACGGTGTTTTCTCTATGGATGGAGATACAGCCAAACTCGATGAAATGGTAGCCTTATGTGATAAGTATGATGCCATGTTATTTGTTGATGAATCACATTCATCAGGTTTTATTGGTAAAACTGGTCGCGGAACTCATGAACATTGTGGCGTAATGGGTAAAATAGATATCATCACAACAACTTTTGGGAAAGCCCTTGGTGGAGCATCCGGTGGATGTGTATCGGGTCGTAAAGAATTAGTGGAAATGTGTCGTCAGAAAGCACGTCCTTACTTATTCTCAAATACCATTGCTCCTGTTGTTGTAGCTGGTGTTTTAAATGTTTTAGAAACGTTAACAAAAAGTACAGAAAGAAGAGATAAATTGGAAACAAATACCGCATTCTGGAGAAAAGGTCTGGAAGAAGCAGGTTTTGTTTTAAAAGATGGAGATACACCTATTGTTCCCGTTATGCTTTTCAATGCAAAACTGGCTCAGGATTTTTCAATGGATCTTTATAATGAAGGCATTTATGCTATTGGCTTCTTCTTCCCAGTTGTACCTGCAGCTCAGGCACGTATCAGAACACAAATTTCTGCCGGACATGAAATGCATCATTTAGAAAAAGCACTTGCAGCTTTCATTAAAGTTGGAAAGAAATATGATATTTTGGGTAAAACAAAACAAGAAATCATTGAGAAGTACGGAATGTAATTATTCTTAAAACACAAATGTCATCCTGTTTTCGAATGGGATGGCATTTTTTATTTTATAACTATGCAATTTATCCTCGCCACACACAACCTCAATAAAATTACAGAAATCAAAAAAGCTTTTGATGATGCTGAAATTGACATATTATCTCTGCACGATTTCCCAGATTTACCCGATGTTATTGAAGATGGAGCAACTATTGAAGAAAATTCATTAAAAAAAGCAAAAGAAATTTTCGAACATACGAGAATTACTGCTATTGCTGATGACACAGGTTTAGAAGTTGATTATCTGGATGGGGCTCCCGGAGTGTATGCTGCACGCTTTGCTGGAGAAAATTGTACCTATGAAGATAACAACATAAAAATGTTGAAATCCCTTAAAGGTGTTGCAGTAGATAATAGAGGAGCTAAGTTCCGTTGTATTGTAAGCATGTATGGACAAGACATCCTTGAAGTAACCCAAGGTATTTTAGAAGGTGAAATCATTGAAGAGTTAACAGGAAATAATGGCTTTGGCTACGATCCCATCTTCAAACCAAAAGGCTTTGAGATCACATTGGCAGAACTAAGTTTAGATGACAAAAACAAAATTAGCCATAGAGGGCAAGCAGTGAGTAAAATGGTAGAGATAATAAAAAGTCTTTAGTGCAGTTCTATAATAGAATAATAAATATAGGATGAACATCAAGCTAATTATCTCAATATTAACGCTAAGCATTATTATTTTCGGATTTTCATCTGATAAACAATTAAGTATAAAGGGGCAGAAAATTCAAATTGATTGGTCTGATAGTATTCCAGGCGACTTTTCTTTTACTAAAAAATGGAGTTATTTATTAGGAGTTGAAATGAAATCAGATGGCAGGGCAGGTTGGGCTGATGGCAGTTTTGCTCCAGAAAGGTGCTATTCAATGCTTGACAGTAATAGAATTGTTCTCAACGATTCTGCCGAGATATTTTATCAATTACTAGACACAACTCATCAATTTCATACGATCCAATGCGAAGCCTGGTGTTATGAATGGCTTGGAACAAATTTTATAACAGTAAATAAATCAAATACTGATACATTCGAATGTTTTACGCACCTGAATATGGCAACCCATAGTAGTTTACACTTAATAATTATTAAGAATATTTGTTATCCGACTATTGAATTAAGAAGCATAACAGAAAGAGAAATAATAACCTA
Organism: Bacteroidota bacterium; assembly: GCA_018698135.1. Lineage (NCBI taxonomy): Bacteria > Pseudomonadati > Bacteroidota > Bacteroidota bacterium. Next base: position 54 of record JABINZ010000086.1, on the reverse strand, counting down.
TCAATGCAATGGCGGTCAAATTCAGATTGATCGAAACTTGTGGAATGAAGGAAT
>JABINZ010000085.1 GCA_018698135.1 Bacteroidota bacterium | reverse complement strand
CAGGTATTCCAAAGGATGTTGTTTCTCGTGCAAATGAAATTCTTGAAGAATTGGAAAAGCAAAGAACTGGAATGCAAAATGGAGAAGGCCTACCTTCTAACGCGCCAGTAAACATCCAATTAAAAATGTTTGACACCAGTGATCCAATTTATGAAAGGGTAAAAAATGAGCTTGACAAAATTGATATCAATGCACTCACTCCCATTGAAGCAATGATGAAACTTAATTATTTAAAAGGATTGTTAAGAAAAGACAAACAAAAAGACTAAAGATCTTTGCTCAGATCTACTTCTAAAGCTTCTCCAACATAAGAGTATGTAAGGAATATTTTTGTTTGAAACTGACCATCTTCACGAAATGATGTAAAAGAATAAACAAGGTTCACCAGCTTTCCTTTCCAAATCATTTCAGAAGTATATGAGTATCCACTTGTAGATCGATGAAAAGTATAACGCCCATAATTCTTAATCAATGCATTAAAAATATTTTCATTCTTCTGCCGATCCTGATCATCCAGTTTCACCTTCACCTTCACTAAATTATTATTCTTGAAGAATAACTCTAAGCTCTCTACTTCATAGCTTCCTATATTGATTTCACTCAGGTTTTTTAACTCATAGTGCCCATCAGAAACTTTCGTTGGATTGTATTTGTTATAGTTGCTTAATGGTGTGTTGAATTTGAAGTCTTGAAATCCAAACTTCTCATCTAAAAAGTCTGTATTTTGAGAAAACGCAACTGTGCTTGAAATAATTGAAATTAGTAGAATGGCTAAAAGTGTGTTAATCTTCCTCATCGAATGAATCTTTTTTTAAGGTTGTAAAAATACGGAAATAATAGGAACATCAAGGGTTTGATTTGTTTTTATCGCTAACGTATAAACAGAGGTAGTTATTGTAGATTCTGAATAATAAGTATAAAATAGGGAGGTGATTTATTGTGAATAACCGCTCAGGTTCAAGAAATTCTTATCGAGCGTTTCCCTTAAATGCTTCATACTAATGTCTGACTCAAGATGTCCATCGATAGCAAGAGCTATCTTCCCCGTTTCTTCAGATATCGAAATGGCTATAGCATCACTTTGTTCAGAAATGCCCAATGCGGCTCGATGTCGAAGCCCAAGGTGGTCGGGGAGGGTATTGTTTTCAGATACAGGCAATATACAAGAAGCGGCTCTGATTTTATTCTTTACAACAATAACAGCTCCATCATGCAATGGACTATTTTTATAAAAAATACTGTTTAATAATTTAACTGATAATTCACCATCTATTATTGTTCCTGTTGAGGCAAAGCCTTTTAATTCTGAGGATTTTGAAATAATAATTAGTGCTCCTGTCTTTGATTTTGACAGCTGACTGCACGCTTTAATCAGTTCTGAATAGTTCAATCCAATGGCTGGATTAATTTTCCAATTCCAGGGTAACAAATTAGTCAACTTAAATTTACTGACAAATATGCTTCTCTGTCCAATTATCAAAAGAAATTTTCGTATTTCCTGTTGAAAAACAATAAGAACCAAAATAACTCCTACACCAATAAATTGTCCCAAAATAGCATCAAGAAGCTTCATGTTAAGCATCTTAACTAACAACCAAAAAAAGTAAATGGATAGCAATCCAATAAAAATATTAGCTGCAATTGTTCCTTTTAAAAGTTTGTAGAGCAAATAAATTAGCAGGGCAACAAGAAGAATATCAACAACATCCAACAATCTAATGACTAAAAAATCAAGATGAATAGCTAAAATTGTATGTATAATCAACGACAAAATAAATTATTGCTTATTGGGATTCAAATACAAATCTACAAGTTTTATTGCTTCAACAGCTTCTTTTACATCATGTACTCTTAGAATTGAGGCTCCATTTAATATTGCTAATGTGTTAAGAGCAGTAGTCCCATTTAATGCATTATCGGGCTGTGTCTGTAATACATTGTAAATCATTGATTTTCTTGACAGGCCAACCATAATCGGATGATTGAGTGTTTCAAACAATGAAAGCTTGTTTAATAGTTCATAATTGTGATTTTGTCTTTTGCCAAATCCAAATCCCGGATCAATAATAATATCCTTAATTCCTATTTGATGTAAATAGTTAATTCTATTTGAGAAAAATTGTAAAACATCTTTTACCACATTTTGGTAGCTTGGATTTTCCTGCATGTTATCAGGTATTCCTTGCATATGCATTATGATGTAGGGAATATTTGATTTTGAAATTAAATGTGGCAAAGCAGGATCAATCACCCCTGCTCCAATATCATTAATCATATCGGCTCCTTCACCTATTGCTTTTTCTGCTACGCTGGCCCGAAAAGTATCAACCGATAAAATAGCCTCCGGAAAAATCCGCTTTATTTCTTTGATCACTGGAATTACTCGATTTAGCTCTTCCTCGATTGAAATTTCAATGGCTTTTGGACGAGAGGAGTACCCACCAACATCAATAATAGCTGCACCATCATTAAGCATTTGCTCAACCTTTGTTAAAATACTTGACATATTCGACAAGCGCCCTCCATCATAAAAAGAATCAGGAGTAAGGTTTAAAATACCCATCACACACTTCTTTTCAAGATCAAGCACTCCTCCTTTTATTTTTATCGTGTTATTTTTGTGCTGCAATATCATTCCATTAAATTTGTTTACTAATAATTTACGCAAGTGACCGATAAAACAAACTCTCAATATAGCAAACAGTCTGTCAAGGCCAGATCCATATTTGTAAACAAAAATAAAGATTATGGAACTTCTTGGCGCATTTTAAGAATTCCCAGCCTAATTGACCAGATTTATATAAAAACAGATCGCATTCGCAATATTGAAGAAGGAAAAATTCCGATGATAGAGGATGATACCCGATCAGAATATATTGGAATTATTAATTATTGCCTGATTACGCTAATTCAAATTGAGTTGGGTGAAACCAGTCAGGAAAACTTTCCTTTTGAGCAAGTTTTAGCTAAATATGATTTTTATCAAATGGAGGCTCAAAATTTGATGAATAAAAAGAATCATGATTATGGAGAGGCTTGGCGAAATATGTATGTTTCATCCTATACTGATTTAATTTTGACCAAAATTCTTCGCATTAAGCAAATTATTGAAAACGAAGGAAAGACTGAGGTATCTGAAGGTATAGAAGGAAATTTATATGATATGATCAATTATTCTTTTTTTGCATTGATAAAATTAACAGAAGCTCATGAAAATAAATAGCAAATTGCTCTTGGTAAGTCGAATAATTGTTGGTTTAACTTTTATTTTTTCCGGTTTTGTAAAAGCTGTCGATCCATCTGGCTGGATGATTAAGCTAACCGAATATTTCATAGCATTTAATATTGAAGGATTGCAACCAGCAGCAGTTGTTTTAACCTTTATTCTATGTTGCTATGAGGTTCCCTTAGGTGTTGGTATTCTATTTGGGTTAAGAGGAAAATTGATGTCATGGTTGCTACTACTTACCATGCTACCTTTTACCATCCTTACCTTTTATTTGGCCATAAGCAATCCTGTTTCTGATTGCGGATGCTTTGGCGATGCTATCATTCTAACAAACTGGGAAACTTTTTATAAGAATGTCATATTAATGGGTTTCACTATTATTATTTTCATATCCCGTAAAAACATTAAACCCATTTTTAAAGGATTTTGGGATTGGGGAGTCGTAATTATCAGCACATTGTTGATTGTGGTTATGAGCGTTTACTGTTATGCCTATTTACCCATTCTTGATTTTAGAGCCTATAAGGTTGGAAATGATGTAAAAGAGTTAATGACAATTCCAGAGGGCAAGACTGGAGATATCCTAAAAACCGTTTTGGTATATAAAGATTTAACAACCGGAGAATTAAAAGAGTTCGATGCATCGAATTTGCCAATGGACGAAAATTTAGAATATCTTGAAACGAAGCCAAATGAATTGGTTAAAAAAGGATATGATCCTCCAACAAAGTCATTCAAACTTGATGATTCAACAGGAGTTGAGGTTACCGATTTATTTTTAAATGAAAATGGTTATCGGCTGTTGATTGTACATCACAAACTTGAAAGTGAAGGCTCAAAAGCTCAAAAGAAACTCAATGAATTAGTTAACAACATCTTAAAAGACGGAAATGTTGGTGTGTGGGCAGTAACTTCTGCTTTGAATGAGGATGTCAAAACGTATATCAATAAGTATGAAGTTCCTTATTTCATGCACAGTGCAGATATCGTTTTACTAGAAACAATAATCCGTTCAAATCCTGGATTGTTATTATTCAAGGACAATGTTATCATCAAGAAATGGCCGAGCAAAAAAATTCCAAGCTATGAAAAACTAAATAGTTTGCTTTACAATTAAATTTCTCGAAAGGCATTTATCGTATCAACAAGCATTTCTTCAGTAAAATCAAGATGGGTTACTAATCGGATTGCATTTTTTCCAATGGCGTGCAACAATATACCTTTTTGCTTCATTTTATCTATAATTACTTCTTCCGAAATACTATCTGCCAGTTCAAAAATTACAATATTGGTGTCAACGGGTAATATTCTTTTAACAAAATGCAAGTTTGCAATTTCAATTCCTAGCTTTTTTGCATGATGATGATCTTCTTTTAAGCGAGCAATATTATTGTCAAGGGCATATATGCCAGCTGCAGCTAAATAACCAGACTGACGCATGCATCCTCCGAAGACCTTACGAATCCTTCTGGCCTTTTGCATAAATGCATCATCACCCAAAAGCAGAGAGCCTACAGGGGCTCCTAAGCCTTTGGAAAGGCAAATAGAGATTGAGTCAAACAAATGACCATAATCTGCAGCTTTTTGCGGTGTTTCTGCTAATGCATTGAAAAGTCTGGCGCCATCTAAGTGGAAGGGCAAATTATACTCTTTACAAACCTGTTTTATCTTTATCAATTCCTGAAAATCATAGAATGAACCTCCACCTCTATTTGTTGTATTTTCCACAGCAACTAGTTTGCTTGCTGCAAAATGAATGTTATCTGGATTGATATTATCAATTACATCCTGAGCCATAAATCGGCCTCTGTCGCCTTCTATAAGTCTGACCGAAACTCCTGAATTGAAAGCGATACCTCCACCTTCAAAATTATATATATGAGAAGCCCTATCACAAATCACTTCATCTCCAGGTGCTGTATGTACTTTAATTGCAATTTGATTTGTCATGGTTCCTGATGGACAAAAAACAGCAGCTTGCATGTCGAACATTTTCGCAGCTTTTTCTTCCAGTTCGTTAACGCTAGGGTCTTCTCCCCATACATCATCCCCAACTTTTGCACTCATCATTGCCTCAAGCATTCCGGCAGTTGGTTTGGTTAAAGTATCACTTCTTAAGTCTATCATTATTTTGTTCGTTGGTAAAAAAATCTTATTCTCTATTTTTGACACTTCAAAATTAATAGAATGGTTTTTAGTAGTACCATTTTCATTTTTTATTTCTTACCAGCAACATTTGTAGTTTACTTTATCAGTCCTTACAAATGGAAAAATCTTGTATTACTATTATCAAGCACATTTTTCTTTGCCTGGGGAGCTCCAGAATTTATTTTCATATTGCTTGTTTCAATAACAGCCGACTATTATTTAGCTAATTTTTTATTCTCTAGTACAAATAAGCAGCGAAAGAAAAGCTTGTTGCTTCTTTCCATATTTCTTAATTTAGGATTACTCATCTATTTCAAATATGCTAATTTTTTCGTTGATAACTTCAACAGTATATTGAACGAGTTTGGAGCAATAAATGTGAAATGGACAGCCATAGTGCTACCCATTGGCATCTCATTTTTTACTTTTCAAAAACTAAGTTATGTGCTGGATGTTTTCAGAATGAAAAAAGAGCCCTTAAAAAAATGGACTGATTTTGCTCTTTACATATTGCTTTTCCCGCAACTTATCGCAGGACCTATTATTCGTTACACCCAAATAGCTGATCAGTTAATTGACAGAAAGGCAATGCTAACTATTGACAACGCGCTTTTAGGATTTAGGCGATTTATTATCGGTTTGTCAAAGAAAATGTTAATAGCAAATGCATTGGGACAACAGGTGGATTTGGCTTTTAGCAATGGAATTGAAAATTTAGGAAGCCTGTCCAGTTGGATTATTATCATTGCCTATGCCTTGCAGATATATTTTGACTTTTCTGGTTATTCCGATATGGCTATTGGAATTGGTCGCATGCTTGGGTTTAAAATTCCTGAAAACTTTAAGAATCCATACATTGCTAAAGACATTATTGATTTTTGGCGAAGATGGCACATTACACTTACCAATTGGTTTCGAGATTACTTGTTTTTTCCTTTGGCATTTTCAATTTCAAACAAATTACAAAAGCCAAAATATCTACAACTAAAGACTGATTATTGGATTTATTTTTTCGCAGCGCTTATAACTTTCGGGTTAACAGGTTTCTGGCATGGAGCATCTTGGAGCTTTTTGTTATGGGGGCTATACCATGGTGCATGGTTGGTCATAAATCGCTTTTTACTTAAAAAATTCTTTAAAAGAATTGGCAAAACAAGTTCGATACTAATCACTTTTATTATTGTGCTTATTGGGTGGGTTCTGTTTCGTGCTGAAAATATGAATGAAGCAGTTGTTTTTCTATCTCAAATGTTTTCATTGGAGACTTCCAGCCTAATATTTCCATTTTCATTTTGGCTCATTTTGACCATTGGTATATTAATTTCATTTGTCCCTGCATTTGGAAAGATGGAAAGCTTTTTCGAAAACATACGTTCTGAAGACAAGAGATTGCCATTCTTTGTTATCCGTTATACAATTACAGCCATGTTGTTAATCCTTTGCATGTCTGAGATCGTTTCCACAGGATTTAACCCATTTATTTATTTTAGGTTTTGATTAGTAGGAAATCAAAACATATCGCCCTGATTATACTTTCAACAATTTTGTTGGTCTCCATATTGGTTCAACCACTTGGTTTTGTTAAAATAAAAAGCCTGAAAGGCTATTTTGTGGCTCCTAAGGATTCTACTTTTTCAACAAAATCCTGGTTTGATGGAAGCTTTCAAAGCACCAAAGAGGAGCGATTAAAACATACTTTAAGAACAAGACCATTATTGGTTCGAACATACAATCAAATCTGGTATTGGCTAGATGGTTATATCTCAGCCAGAAATGTTGCTATCGGGGAAAATGGTTACTATTATGAAAAGCATTATATCGCAGCTTATTTAGGTTTGGATTTTATTGGAGAAGACAGTATCACAAAGAAAGTATCCGAATTTCAGAGACTTGTTGACACTTTAAAGACAAAAGGAGTTTCAACTCTCCTTTTATTGGCACCCGGCAAGGTTACAGTATTGCCTGAGTACATACCTCAAGAGTTTTCTCATCTCAAAAGAAAAACGACTAATTATGATGTTTTTTCGAAGAAATTACACGAATCAACAATTCCGTATATTGATTTTAACAACTATTTTATCTCTATAAAAGACAGCGTTCAATATCCAATATATCCAAAAGGAGGAACACATTGGAGTATTTATGGATCCTTTCTGGCAGTTGATACAATGTTAACCTACATCGAGTATTTAACCAAAATGGATTTGCCTGATTATAACTATCCTGTTTTTGACATTACAAGCAAACCACGAAGTTCCGATAATGACATTGCTAAAGCCACGAATAGAATATGGTTGAATGAAAAAGAGAAACTTCTATATCCTTATTTAGCCGTTATTGACGATTCAACAAAAACAAAACCTTGCTTACTTACAGTAGGAGACAGTTATTACTGGATGTTGGTTAATAGCGGTATTCAAAAACAATTTTTTACAGATTTTAATTTTTGGTACTATTTCAAGGAGAATTTCAGTTCGAATTCAAATGATATTCAAATGGTATCAAGCTATCCTAACCTGAAACATCAAATTGAGAAAAGAGATATTATCATTTTAATAATTACAGATGGCAATTTAAATGAATTTAGCTGGGGATTTACTGAAAAAATACTTGAATTATATGATAATTAAGAATTGGGGAGTAAGTAAAAATTAAGTCCATTTTGAATTTTCCTTCTAATAGCTCCCTGTTCAATCATATTATTTAATAAAAGCAATGCCTCTTCTTTTGATATTGTCAAAATTTGACTGATATCTTCCTCACTACATGGTCTTCTTGTTATTGCATCTAATATCGAGGTGTGGAAATCTTGTTCCAGTTTGTTAATATGTTTTGTTTCAGATTGTCTTGATACAATTTCAACCGTAAATGGCTTGAAAAAATCTTTAATTTCAAGCAATCTGGTGTAAGAGGCTGTATTTAAATTTGCTTGTGTACCTGGTCTGTCTAGGGTGTTAATTTGAATTTTGTCAGGCTTTATTTTCTCAATGGCTTTTTTTACTGCTATTAGTTCGTTTTCCATATCATTAATTCCCTGTAAAACAAAGAATTCAAGCCACATTTTTCCTTTAAAAACTTTGTTAAATAACGCTAGTCCATTAATTACATTTTCAATTTTAATATTTGCTACAGGTCTGTTTATCTTCTGAAATACCTCTTGACTTGCAGCATCAAGTGATGGGAGAATTAAGTCTACATTTTCAACTTCTTTTCGTAATATCTCACTCTCAAAAAGCAGGCTATTTGTTATTAAAGCAGTTTTATAAGTGGGATAATTTGCTTTAAGAAACTGAATAATTTTGCCAATAGACGAATTTAGAGTAGGTTCACCAGCTCCTGAAAATGTGATATAATCCAAATTTGGGTTTTCGGACAAATAGGTATTTAGTTCATCAATAATCCCTTTCGACAATACATATTCTCGTCTTTCGTTTGTATGCTTGTTTGTTTTGCCGCTTTCACAGTATAGGCAATTCAAATTACAAACCTTGTGAGGAACAAGGTCTACCCCTAAAGATATGCCTAGTCTTCGAGAAGGGATCGGTCCAAATAGGTATTTAAATGCCATTAATAGTGATACTTAAGATGCTAAATCTAGCAAACAAATGTTATTGAACCTGATTTGGAATTATAATAGATTTAATTTTTGGGATATCATCCTCTTGCCTGTGTTAATACGAATAATATATACTCCAGAAGCTAAATTCGGACTCATCTTTATTAGATGTGTATTTGATACCTCTGATCTATATACCTCTTTTCCAAACAGATCAAAAAGAACAATATCATGAATTTCGGCATTTAAACCAGTACGAATATAAATATCCTTTTCATTGGAGTAAATCAGATATTCTTCATCAGTAGCATCCTCATCAAGACCAGTTTGTTGCTTATAGATTTCGCCATAAGGCAATAAATGTATGAGGAAACGATTTGTATGATCTGATTTTTTAGCACTAAAATCATATTTAGCCTTTATCTTTAGGTTCGTAACAGTCCCTGTAAATAGATCTTCCAAATAAACTTCTGCTTGTTCATCATAATGTGATAAGTCACAATCAATAGTATACAAGCCATCCTCTCCAATTTGTGCATGAAGTGGAATTGATTTGGTCGTATTTGATGAAGGAATAGCGTTGATGGAAAACTTGATTAAGCTCTCGTTTTCAGTATAAATCTGAGGATGAGAGGGAATCAGGCTAAAAAATTTATAGGCATCGTAAGCGCCATCAAATTCTTCAGTAGACTCCGGATTAAAGCGGATTAAAGCTTCATTGGTGCTACTTGCTCCTGTTATTTTGAAACGCAATTCGTTGCTATTGTACTCCGATCGAAGCTCTCTATTAGTTGTTGCCCGAACACTATTGGTCATTCCCAATGTTGTTGCGGCTGTGCAAATAACAAAAAATCCTTGTGTAGGTGGTATGTATCTTGATCCTCCATCGGTACCCGTTCCACCACCCATTACATAAACCTCAGCTTTAAGCGATGTTGGATTCCATACATAAATAGCACTGTTTACATTTGTTCGGCTCCAACCTATAGGTGCATCCCAATCAATTGCTGATGGGTATGGGTTTCCAACCAGATTGTAACCTTGTCCTGCTATACTGTTATAGGTTAATGCTATGTTATTAGTACCTGTTGTAAAGGTTCCGTTGAAGGTTACCGTAGTATCTCCGGTATTAGGATAATACACATCATAACCTTTCAACTTGGTTAAAGTTTGTCCACTTATTATTGGATTCCAAGTGGCTGTAGGTTCGTTGTAATAATATAATGCAGAACCTCTGAAAAGATCTGAAGAAGCACTTGTAATAGGTAGAGAGAAATAATGCCATTTATTCTGAGAAAACTGTCGTTCAAGCTTCATGGTGCCGGTTATGGTTCCATTATCAATAAAAGAACCTATATCGCCTGCAGAATTTGACTTTACTGTAACTGTACCGGAATTAATAAAATTACCCGAAAGCGTTAAGGAGCCTGTTGGTTTAATTGTTACTGTAGCTCCATACACATTAACCTTAGCTGCTTCATAGTTATCATCGACTAAAATATTATGAAGAATATAAACCGGAGCCCATGAGGAATTCGGAATTGTTCCATTTTTCCATGAGCTGGTAGCACTCCAGTTAGAAGCACCTGCTTGTGTTTGAAAAGGCATGGGAACTGTTGAGGCTACCCAAACACCGCTTGTCATATTCAGTAATGTCCCATCTAAAGCGGCATTTCCTTCCAAATTATCGGTTATAACTCCCGATGACTCACTAAACCGATAATAGGCAATTAATCCGGTAGCATAAGGGGAGATTTCAGCATACATATTGCTCCTGATATGGCTCTCGCTTCTTTCTGTACTCCAAATTCGAACTTCTTCAAGCAAACCATCATAATTTGTACTGGCGGGCGCATCACCAAACACCATATCATCTGTATTTGAAACAGAGCCACCTGTAAATAATAAGCTTGACCCTATTTGTACGCCATCTTCATAAAACAGTAAATATTCAAATGAAACTCCAATATTTTTGCGAACAACTGCAATATGATGCCAGGTATTATCAGACAAATCTCTGGCATTAGACGGAATGCCTGTTGATCCATTTATAGTACAATTGATTTTACCATTTCCATCTAAAAAAATATACCAACCTGTTGTATGTGTATTGTTAATTTTTGATAAGAGTGCTGTGCTTTTAGTACTCGTTCTAATCCAAAACTCGATTGTAAATGAATTGGTCCCAAAATTAATATTTGAGTGATCTGTAATGTTGACATAATCATCTACACCATCAAAATCCAGACAATTTCCTTGGGGGAACACAGGAGCTGCAAAAAAAAGCATAATTCCTGTAATAATATATAATTTGAGTTTCATAACTATTCTAATGAGAGTAAAACATCCAACAGACATCTTGCCAGAACTATCAGTTGCTGAATGTCAAAAACTTAATGCATTTCAAATATAGCTAATTTCTCCAATACATAGAAAGTTTTCCACCATTTGAAATTAAAATATATGCATTAATCTTCTATAAAGATCATTTTTATCAATTTTAAGTCTTGATATTTTAGTTCTATTTTTGCAGCCATAAAAGAACTAATATATGATGAAAGGGATAGTTGCAACAGATCTGGATGGAACCTTGTTCAATTCATCGAATAAAATTAGTAAAACAGATTTGAAAACACTAAATTATTTGAAGTATAATGGCTTCGTACGAGTTATTGCAACAGGGCGATCAATGTATTCTTTAAATAAAGCCACTTCAGCCAATTTGCCCATTGATTATGTTGTTTTTTCTTCTGGCGCAGGTGTTTACGATTGGAAGCAGAAAAAAGTAATATACTCGACAAACCTCAGTCCTGATGAAACTAAAATGTCATTTGAACAATTACTGCAATACCAGGTTGATTTTTCTATTCAAAACAAAATCCCTGAGAATCATCGATATGAATACCTGAAAAAAACACACAATTCAAATCCTGATTTTGAAAGAAGAAATCAGCTTTACACAAATTTTTCAAGTGAAATAACTGTTGACGAGTTTGTTGCTAAAGAATCTTGTCAGCTATTGGCTATCACTGAAAAAGAAAAGGGGCTAAAAATGATAGAGGAATTATCTCTATCTTTAAGTGATTTGAAAATCATCCGTTCTACTTCTCCTATTGATAACAAATCGCTTTGGATCGAAATATTCTCCAAAAATGTATCGAAAGCTTCGGGTTTAGACTATTTAGCCAATCTGTTAAATATTGATTCTAAAAAAGTTATGGCTATTGGAAATGATTATAATGATATAGACATGCTGAAATGGGCAGAAAAATCATTTGTTGTTGAAAATGCTCCTGTTGACATCAAGAGGAATTTTAAAGTAGTCGGCTCTCATAACAATTCTGGGTTTAGTGAAGCTGTTGAAATTTGGTTAATATCAAATAGCCTTATATGAAATTTGTTCGAACAATCTATTACAGTATACATAAAATCATTTTCCTGATTTTTATTTCTTTAAATCCTAAAATAAAAACTGGACATATATCAAAAGAGCATCTGGATGACTTGAATCTGGATAAAAAAATTCTTGTCGATTTTCAAAAAATTGGAGTGGCAATTCAAAACATTGTTGTTTCACCATTGGCATATAAGGATTATATTAGCAAAACTAATTATCCAAATAGTTATTATGGGGGTGGAAATGATAACAGCCAAAATTTTATTGAAAAAACATTAGAGCATTATGTGTCTTTTCAATTTCTCAATCTGAAATCAGACAATGTTTTTATTGATATTGCAGCCTGTACCTCTCCTTTTTACCAAATTGTCAAAAAAAAATACAATCTTAAAAATGCATATCAACAAGATTTGGTTTTTATAAAAGGACTTCATGGAGATAAAATAGGAGGTTATGCCTCAGAAATTCCATTTGAAGGTCAAAGTGTTGATGCTGTAACGCTGCATTGTTCTTTGGAGCATTTTGAAGGAAATTCAGATGTTGATTTTTTTAAAGAGATGGAAAGAATACTTAAGCCAGGGGGCAAAATAATTGTTCTGCCTTTTTACCTTGCTTACGAATACACCATTCATTTAGATCCTGCTTTTAATTTACTAAAATTCCACAAGTCTAAAGTGGATAGAAAAGCAAATATCCGGTATTGTGATTGGCGACAATATTTTTCAAGACACTATGATGTGAAAACTTTACAAACAAGAGTTCTGGAAAAGGTTCCTGATCTTGAACTGACTATTTATCAACTCAGTAACTATAAAGATATTCACCCATCTTGCTACCTTCGATTTATAGGTGTGTTTACAAAAAAGTAACAAAAAACAGTTTACCTACGTCTTAATATTGCATTGATTTCCTTACCGTGAGAAAAATAGCAATAATTATTATTTTAACTCTTCTATTGGAACAAAACGCAGTATCTCAGGTTGATTCTTTGAAGAGTTGTGCTAAAATTAATAGAATTATTGTAGCTGATATTAGTAAAATCCCCCTAAACAATGTTCATATTTATAATGTTAGATCCGGCAATGGCAAGGTAAGCGATGCATTTGGCCGCTTTAATATATTTGTAAAAACACAGGATAGCATTATTCTGTCTAGAATGGGTTGCAAAAAATTAATAATTATCATAAATCCTTATATCTGTTCAATAATAAACGACACAATTATCATGTATAGGGACACCATGCTTCTGACAGAAACAAGTATTTCTCCTTACAAAAACTGGCAAGCCTTTAAACAGGAATTTATTGAAGTTGACCTAAGGGGAAGCAAACAAGAAAAAAATATTATTACCGGAGTAACCCAGTATGAGGGTCCTTTCATTCCCCAAAAACCAACTTTAATGAATAATCCGGTAAGTTATATTTATAAGCGTTACAATAAACAAGGGCGAATTAATCATAAACTGCTTAAAATAAGAGACAATCGAAAAAGCAAATTCAGCAACTAGTTGTTAGCTTGCATTGCGATCAATTAATACATTCAAAATTTCTATTGCTGCTTTCGCAATGTTTGTTCCTGGGCCAAAAATGCCAACTGTTCCTTTATTATACAGAAACTCATAGTCCTGATGTGGTATAACACCACCAACAATGACAAGAATGTCTTGCCTTCCAGCTTTCTTTAATTCCTCAATAACTTTAGGAACAAGGGTTTTATGACCTGCTGCCAAACTTGAAACACCTAGTATATGAACATCATTTTCCACTGCCTGTCGTGCAGCTTCTTCTGGCGTTTGAAATAAGGGTCCAATGTCCACATCAAAGCCCAGGTCAGCAAAACTCGTTGCAATAACCTTTGCTCCACGATCGTGCCCATCTTGGCCCATTTTGGCTATCATTATTCGAGGTCTTCTCCCATCGGTTACCGCAAACTTATCGGCCAGCATCTGGGCTTCCTTAAAATCTTTGTTATTAGTCATAACTGATGAATATACGCCTGAAATAGACTTAATTGGAGGAGAATATCTATTAAATATTTTTTCACATGCAAAAGAAATTTCACCCAAAGTAGCTTTTTTACGAGCTGCATCAACAGCTAATTCCAGTAAGTTTCCACTACCTGTTTTGCAGCACAATGTAATTGCTTGAAGCGACTCTTCCACTTCTTGTTGATTCCTACTTGCCTTCAAAGCCTTTATACGCTTTATCTGATTTTCACGTACAGCACTATTGTCTACTTCCAGCGTGTCGAGTGGAGCTTCTTTATCAAGCTTGAACTTATTAACACCAACGATGGTATCAATATCTGAGTCAATTCGAGCCTGTTTTCGAGCTGATGCTTCTTCAATCTTCATTTTGGGTAGGCCAGTGTCAATTGCTTTTGCCATTCCCCCCAGCTCTTCTACTTCTTCAATTAATTTCCATGCTTTTTGAGCAATGTCATGTGTTAGTTTCTCAATATAATAGGAGCCTGCCCAAGGATCAACTGCTTTACAAATATTTGTTTCTTCCTGTAAATAAATTTGGGTGTTTCGGGCAATACGAGCAGAAAAATCTGTTGGCAATGCTATGGCCTCATCCAAAGCATTGGTATGCAATGATTGCGTATGACCCAAAGCTGCTCCCATTGCTTCCACACACGTTCTGGCTACATTGTTAAACGGATCTTGTTCTGTAAGGCTCCATCCAGACGTTTGACAGTGCGTCCTCAACGCCATTGACTTCGGATTTTTCGGATTAAATTTTTTCACTATTTTGGCCCACAACATTCTAGCAGCCCGCATTTTAGCTATTTCCATGAAGTGGTTCATCCCAACTCCCCAAAAGAAAGATAATCGTGGTGCAAAAGTGTCAATATCCATCCCTGCATTTACTCCGGTTCGCAAATATTCCCAACCATCTGCTAGTGTGTATGCTAACTCAATATCAGCTGTTGCACCAGCCTCTTGCATATGATAGCCGCTTATGCTGATGGAATTGAATTTGGGCATATTGTTAGTGGTGTATTCAAAAATATCTGCAATAATTTTCATAGAAGGAACTGGGGGATAGATATAGGTGTTCCTTACCATAAATTCTTTTAATATGTCATTTTGAATGGTTCCACTTAATTGGTCAAGAGGAACACCTTGCTCTTCGGCAGCCAAAATATAAAAAGCCATTATTGGCAATACAGCTCCATTCATCGTCATAGAGACTGACATTTTATCCAAAGGTATTTGGTCAAATAGAATGCGCATATCCAAAATAGAATCGATTGCAACTCCAGCTTTTCCAACATCTCCCTCAACACGTGCATGATCTGAATCATAACCCCTGTGCGTGGCCAGATCGAATGCTACAGACAAACCTTTTTGTCCGGCAGCCAGATTTCTCCTATAAAAAGCATTGGACTCTTCAGCAGTTGAAAATCCAGCATATTGCCTTACAGTCCACGGCCTCATTACATACATGGTGGAATAAGGTCCATGCAAAAACGGAGGTATTCCTGCAGCATAATTTAAATGCTCCAAATCATTCAAATCGTCCTGCATATAATAAGGACTTATTTTAATTTGCTCTGAAGGAAGCCAATGCTCTGAACTTTTTACAGATTTTGAATCGGAGCCTTTTGCTGATTTATATGATATATTTTGAAAATTTGGTCTCATTGTTTCCGTTTTTGCTCACTTAGTCAATAATGTCAAATAGTTGTTGATACTTGGAAAGGCTTTCAAGATGGTTGGTTTTGAGGTGAATAAAATCAAACACCCCGTTGTTGTTAAGTTCTTCAATGCCTTCCTTCGGATAACCAGCAATAATGAGTTTTGAATTAGAAACTGATTTCGATAGCGATCCACTGATCTGTTTGCAATATTGCAAATACTCATCATCCGAACTGCAAATGACAATTAAATCGGCTTTTTGTTTATAGGCGGCCTCTATTCCATTTTCAATCGTAGAGAAACGCGCATTTTCAATTATTTCAAATCCTGCACATCCAAAGAAATTTCTGCTAAATATCTGTCGTGCAGATGCCATGGCAGGATTCCCTATAGGCAATATGAAAACAATCGGTAATTTGTTTCCTGCCAATACATGCTTTTCAGTTTTTAATCGCAATTTTTCAAAGGGCAGCGCTTTACGAATTGGGCTTATCCTTTCTATCCGACTATCTTCTATTTTCGTATTTATAGCTTCAACCTCAATGCTTTTAAGAATTTTTTCAGAACTATTTGGATATAAACTTGCCCCAAGCACTGGTTCTTTCTTCTTGGAAACTAATTCTTCTCGTTTTTTAACCGTTTGTTTTATCTGATTCTGTATTATTCCCTTTTCAATTGACTCTAAAAAACCACCCTCTTTCTCGATTAACTGAAATAGTTCCCATGCAGTTTGTGCTAGTTTATGGGTTATGGTTTCAACGTAATAGGATCCTGAGGATGGATCTGCAACCTTGTCCAAATACGATTCTTCTTTAAGTAGTAGCTGAACATTCCTTGCTATTCGACTTGAAAACTCATTAGGATTATTTGTTAATTGATCAAAAGGCCTCACTTCCAGCGAATCGACTCCTCCTATGATGGCAGACATTGCCTCCGTGGTTGAGCGCAGCATGTTGGTATGAGAGTCGTACATGCTCTTGTTAAAGTTCGAAGTTTCGCCATGAATAAATACCTTACATGTTTCATCGCTTTTGGGTGCGTACAGTTCAATTATTCTTGACCATAACATCCTGGCAGCCCTGATTTTGGCTAACTCTATAAAATAATCACCTCCAATTCCAAAAGAGAGCTGCATAAAGGGTGTAATTTTCTGAATAGGAAGTTCCTGTTCTGTTAACATCGATAAATATTCCACTCCTAAGGATAAAACATATGCCAGTTCTTGCGAGGCGGTAGCGCCAGCATTATGAAAATCCTGCCCCTTGATTGTAATTCCTCTAAAATTGGGCATGTGCGTATCAAGTGTATCGATCAACTCGTATAACCGTCTCTTGATTGTGTCAGGATTATCTGGATAATCACCTAGTGAAAGTATTGATCCATACGGATCCGCTTCAAAATTGCCTCGGATTTTTGTTTTATCAAAATCATTGTTAACGGCAAACTCTGTTAGCAGATTGCGCAAATAGCGGTTGCACTCCTGCTTAAAAAAGCCAACGCTAATTTCATGAAGATCAATTGAACTAAGTAATGTACTTAATTGTTGAAGGCTTTTAATTTCACTGGCATTAAAACAAACATAGTTTACACCGCCTTTTATGGCATTAAGGGCTATTAAATTAGCTTTTTCCGGATTAGTATCGGTAATACGCTGGTGAATTTCCCATTTTTTTTGAGGACTATTTCCACGTGTAAATGGAAAGCTACCCGGCTGTATGTCAATATCATTTAATGAACTTAGATCCTCTGATCTATAGTATGGTTCCAGCATAAAACCATCCAATGTAGTCCAACACAATTTTTTTTCGTAATCCTGACCTTTAAGGTCTTTCAGCACCAGTTCTTCCCATTTTTCTGTTGAAATAGGAGGAAATTCTTCAAATAATTTGTGATTATTACCCATATTATGGCCATATAATTAATACAAAATAGTGTAAATACAGGCTGTTAGTTAATAAACAGCTGCTGTAATCGGCTTCAAATCTAAGTAATCAATATTATCCTCTAATTAATTTTTGCAAAAACTAATATTAATGCACTATTTTTGTGCTTAATTGGATTAGTTCTAAAATACTTATATCGAGCAATTTAGCATCATGTTTACAATGGGAAATGATATTACTAACAGACCTTGTCTGGCAGATTTAAAGAGAGGAGATAGGGCTGAAATTCTCAATTCAGAAGCAAAGGGAGAGATACGAAAGCGATTGATGGATATGGGTTTAATAAAAGGAGTTGAGATATTGGTTATCAGGAAGGCTCCCTTAGGAGATCCTGTCGAAATAAAAATCAATGGCTTTTTACTTAGTCTTCGTTTAGAAGAAGCTCGATTTATTTATGTAAAAGCTTTATAAAGTAATACTAATACAAAATAATTTTTCATTTTATGGACAATTCCCGTGTGATAACAATTGCGTTAGCAGGTAATCCAAATTCAGGGAAAACATCGCTATTTAATGCAATTGTTGGTGCCAATCAAAAAGTGGGAAATTTTAGCGGGGTTACTGTCGAAAAGGTTCAGGGCAGCCTGAAATATAAAGGTTACAAAATTAACTTTATCGACTTACCCGGCACCTATTCTCTTACGGCCTACTCTCCTGAAGAAGTTGTTGCAAGGAATTTTATTACAGACAAAAAACCAGATATCGTAATCAATGTAATTGATGGCTCAAATCTGGAGCGAAACCTTTACCTGACTACACAACTGATGGAATTGGAAAAGGATTTCATCATTGCCCTGAATATGTATGATGAGGTTCAAAAGAAAAAAATCGAAATAAATTTTGATCTTTTTGAGAGCCTTCTGGGTACACGAATAATACCCACCTCTGCCAAACACAAAACAGGTATTAACGACATTTTAGATGCCATTGTAAACATAATTGAGGAAAAGTTTCAACCAAAATTCAAAGCTCAGTATCAACATGAAATTGATAATAGAGTAGAAAAGTTATGCGAAACACTTCTACAAGATGAAGAGCTATCGGCAAAATATGCTGCCAGATGGTTAGCCGTTAAACTTTTTGAAAACGACAAATTGGTCTATGATCTGGTATTTAAACGACCAATATGGATTAAGGTTTACAGTCAACTTGTAGAGGCAAATAAGTTTTTTGAATCCAAGTTTGGAGAAGATGCCGAAGTGATAATAACAGAAAACAGGCATGCTTTCATAAAAGGAGCCTTAAAAGAAGCTGTTAAATTCAATACACAAAAGCAAAGAAATTATTCTGAATTATTAGATAAGATACTCATCAATCGGATTACAGGTATTCCTGTTTTCTTCCTGACCATGTGGGCTATATTCCAAATGGTATTTAAACTAGGAGAGTATCCTATGCAATGGATAGAGTCTATATTCCACTTTCTAGGGGATATAGCCAATAGCACCATTGAAAACGAAACCTTACGCTCTCTGCTTGTTGAGGGTGTGATTGGAGGTGTTGGAGGTGTATTGGTGTTCCTGCCCAATATCATGCTTTTATTTTTGGCCTTAGCTTTTCTGGAAGGTACGGGTTATATGGCTCGTGCAGCTTTTGTTATTGATAAGGTAATGCATTCTTTTGGCCTGCACGGAAAATCCGCTATTTCCATGATAACAGGCTTTGGCTGTTCTGTTCCAGCATTTATGTCAACCCGAACATTAAAAAGCAAAAGCGACCGAATTACAACTTTGCTGATCATCCCCTTTATGAGTTGTGGAGCTAAATTGCCAGTTTATATCCTAATAATCGGAGCATTTTTTAAAGTTTCGGTTGCGGGGAATGTGTTATTTGCCATTTATCTGGTGGGTATTTTTATAGCACTTTTTTCTGCGAAACTTTTTAAGGCAACCATTTTCAAAGGCGATTCAGAGCCATTTGTAATGGAGCTGCCACCTTACAGATTTCCTACTCCAAAGAGCTTAATGTGGCAAATGTGGCATAAAGCTTCGATGTATTTAAAAAAAGCTGCCACCATTATTTTAATTGCCTCCGTCATAATTTGGCTAGGAAGTAACTTTCCTCAAAGTGAGAAAATCACGGATCACTATACAGCTCTTGAGCAACAGGTTTTACAAAGCGATGCCCACACCCTTGAATTGAAAGAAAGCTATTTGGCTAAATTAGCAAAAGAGCGAGATAGTGAACAAATGCAGTTCTCCTTAATCGGTCGACTTGGAAAGTTTATTGAACCTGCAATCAAGCCATTGGGGTTTGACTGGCGATTGGGCATTAGTCTGGTTTCAGGAATTGCTGGAAAAGAAATTGTTGTTTCGACAATTGCCACTATTTTTTCTCTTGGAGATTCTGAATACACTGGGAACAAAAGTTTACAGGAAAAATTAAGAAATGATGATGCCTACTCGGTAGCAACTGCTATATCGTTCTTGTTGTTTGTCCTTCTTTACATTCCATGTATTGCTGCAACTACTGTTTTTCATCGAGAAGCTCAAAAATGGAAATATACCATTATTTATATCGCATTTTCGATGGGAATTGCCTGGATTTTTGCTTTTGCAGGTTTTCAAATAACAAGTCTATTTTTATGATATTGCCTTATTGAGGAAAGCATTAAAATCCTTCATAATTCTGAATTTTTCTATAACATTGTTTAGCAAGTCTTTTGACAACACTTCTGTGTCTGATAATTTTTGAAAAACAGTGAAACTTTTAAATTTCAAAAACTCAATATCTTCAAAATCAGGATCAAAGCCTTTGGGTGGCCTACTCAGTTTGTCTCCTTGTAAATTGCCAAAAACATCCTGAAATTGTTTGTCCTCCAATATATTTTTGAATTCTTGCGGATTACTAAAAATCTCCTCTCTTATTTTTTTTAGAGAATCTGCCTGTGGCATATGATTTCCTCCACCAACAAAGGAATTTCCCGGCTCAATGTGCAAGTAGTATCCGGCATTATTTGATTTTTTACCTCCGGGAACAAAAAACAAACCCATATTTGTTTTATAGGGCGTTTTGTCTTTTGAAAAGCGAATATCCCGATAAATTCGAAACATGGTATCCTTTGGCTTGAGTTCTGAAATACTGCTATCAAAAACACTGATTCCAGAAATTAATAATTGTGAGAATTCTTCAAAATATGATTTTATCGATTCAAATTCTTTTTTATTATCATTAAACCACTCACGGTTATTATTACTTGAGAGTCGTTTTAAATATGATATTGCCTGATCCATGTATATTTATTTATTAATTGTTAAAAGAATAATGGCAAAAAATGCAAGAACAATTCCAATCCAGTTTATTTTATTGACCTTTTCTCTAAATAGCAGCAACGCTGCAAATACTGATAAAGCAACAACACCAATATGATTGATCCCAAACACCGATGAACTTTCATATCCACTTTTGTTCAAAGCTTTGATAATAAAGAATATAGAGCCAAAATTACATATACCCAATGCGATTCCCAAAAGGAGATTTCCTTTAGAGACTATTGTACTAATTTTATTTTTGCGAAAAAAAAGTATGGACAAACCAATTAGAAAGGCAATAAAAAACAATAAAGTAGAAAAGCTTGGCAATAGCTCATCAGTCAAATAAGTATCTTGAGCATATTTAACCAAACTGTCAATAAGCCCGGTTCCCAGAAAAATAATGAGTGGCAGCAGAATTGAGTTTTTATCTGCTGCATGCTTTTTCTTTTTATACACTGACAATATAACTGAGAGAACGGCTAATACAATACCCCAAACTTTAAGCTGATTTACATATTCGTTAAAGAACAGAATAGAAAAAGAGATTGGAATAATAACAGAAAGACGACTGGCAATAGTTGTTGGATTTATCCCTGCTTTTTGAACAGATAGGCTCATTAAATGAAACATCAGGATAAACAAGGTACCAATAACAACTGAAAGCAACATCCAGGTTTGTGGTTCCGTAAACAAATAAGAAATAGTATTTCCTGCCAAACTCAGACCTAATAAGCTTGCCACTAAATAGTTAATGACTATAATATGAAATGTATTTCCATTAAACCTTGATACTGATTTAAAGATAAGATTAATTGCAGTAGAGGAAAGAATGCAAAGGACTAGATATATCACACTTTAATTTTCAGCTAATTTATTACTATTCCATTAATTGAGTATGCTATCAAAAAAAATGAGTTAAAGTCGGCTGGGTGCCAGACTTTAACTCACCAAAAAACTACTCTTCTCTTCACCTAACAAATTACAACTTGTGTGCCAAAAGCCTGCTTGTTTAAAATAATTATAAATAAAGTTATATAATCGTCAGCACAAACAGGCAATTAAGTACCTAATATTGTTGTCTGAACAAATTGATTTTACTGGAAAGAATAATTTAAACCTAATTTTTTATCCTAAATAATTGATCTATAATTACTATCCTAATTTTTCATAATTGTTTGACAAACGAAAGCAATCAATTTTTGATTATTTCCTTTTTTCGGATATTTTTTCCTAAAACAATAATTTGAGACTATTATTTTGATTCTTTTCTGGACTTCGACCTACTGTGATCAAATTGTGAGTATATATTCAAAGGATTTTTGGTTTCAATTACCACAACTCCTCCAAGTATATCACCATATTCGGCAGGAATCCCTCCTATTAACACCCGCATTTCCTGAATTGTGCTCATTTGCACAGCTAAATCTCCTCTAATTTTCATTCCATCAACAATATAAACCATACTTTCGGGCCTGTTAGCCTGAATACTTCCATTTAATACGCCTGGGGTAAGATCTAAAATTTCAACGAAATCGGAAATTGGAGCTTTTTTAAGTTCTTCTCCTGTTAATACAATTCCTCCTCCTACATCCTGATCAATAAGGACTTTTCTAAAAACTGGAATTTCTACAAGAGGAGCTGTATAATCACCTTTTGATAGTACAATATCAAATTTGGTGATTTTTGATCCACTGATTAATAGTTCAGCCATCATGTACTGTTTGTAACTCATGTGTGTTGCACCAATATCGTATTTACCAAGTTTAATTGGTGAAATAGAATAGTATCCGTCTGCATCGGTGCTGCTTCCGGCAATCTGATTCCCATTTTGAAAAATAACAACATTAGCGAGTTCAATTGGAGCTCCACTTGCTGAATCAATTATTTGACCACTTAAAGTGCCAAACGATGACTGCGAATAAACTGGCAATACAGAACAAAAAGCTAAGGTTAATAAGAGAAACGTTTTGGTTTTCATAATCGTGATTTTAAGGTTAGAAAAATGAATAACAACTTAAAAATACGACTTGACAGAACTGAAAACAAGCTCTATTTAGCGTTAGGGTATTCTTGCAATGAAATGTCCATGCTTGACTTAGCAATAGAAACACATATGCAAATAGTAGTGAAGTTCTATAATAGGAAACCTATTGTAATGGAATATAGATATCTGTTTTCAAATCTTCTGGTTTAACTTCATCAGGCTGATTCAGATATTTTTCCAAACAAGGCAACTCTCTAAGTTGTTCTCCACTTTCTGGAAGCCATTCCTGAATAATATATGCGTAGCTTTTCTCAAAATTTTCATAAGGCCCATTGTGTCTGAATATCGCATATTTCCCTCCTTCTATCTCCTTATATCCAACCTCTCCTTCTGGTTTAGCTTCTTTACGTATACTTACACATGCATCATAACGCAATTTTTCAGTTTCAGTTATTCCGGGATCGTCATGGCTGATACCAATAAACTGAGTATTAAATCCAAATAATTTATTTTTTTGTGCAAACAAACAAACTTTTTCCCAAGCCTGACCTATACCGTCTCCTTTATAAGGACCTATGGTTGTCACATAAATTACTTTTTGAGGTTTTACATTTTTGATTTTACATTTTAACTTCATCATGGTATTTTGTGTATTAAGACCGTTGCATGGTAAATGTGGATAAACACGAGCAAAAAACGAATCCAAGAACCTGTTAATCAGCGCGATAGATTGTATATTTGTAGTATGAAATTACAAAAAGCCCTATCATTGGCAGACAGTATT
>JABINZ010000084.1 GCA_018698135.1 Bacteroidota bacterium | reverse complement strand
TTCTATGGAAAAGACAATTGGATAACAAAATAGTGGGCGATATTCACCAGGTAGATTTCTATAAAAACAAAAAACTACAGTATTTATTTACAACTGAAACTCACCTTCAACTGATTGATAGATTGGGTCGAAATACAGCTAATTATCCTATTCGCTTAAGCGCAAAAGCAAGTTCTGGAATAAGTTTATATCAAAAAAGTAAAACAGATACACGTATTTTTGTAGGAACAGAAAAGAATCATATTTTTGGTTTCAACCTCAGAGGAGAACCAATGTCTGGCTGGAGCCCACAGGAAATTAGCGGAAATTTGAATTTCCCTATTCGCTATTTTGTACGCTCAAATAAAACCCAGTTTTTTGGTGTGTCCGATAAGGGCAATTTTTATCGATGGGATTTAAAAGGAAATAAAATAAATAAGAAAATTTACCTGCAAACAAAATTCAGCAATCCTTTGCAAATGCGATTTGGTGTCGACAATGACGACTCCTATCTTATATCAATTGACACTTCAGGAAACACTTTTTTTATCAGCATGACTGATGCAGTTGAGGTGCAACGATTCGGCAATTTTAGTCAAGAGGTGTTTTTTGATTATGTCGATTTGAATGCAGACAAAGAAAAAGATTTAATTTTTGTTGATCAAAGTTCATTTCTTGTATTCTCTAAAGAAGGAGAAATTCTATATTCACTTTCCTTGGAAGCTCCTGCTACATTCCATCCCAAACTGTTAAAAATTGAAGACCACTATCAACTTGCCTACGTAAATAAGGGAATGAATAAGTTATATATGTCGGATCTCAATGGTGTTCCAGAGCGAAATTTTCCGGTAGAATGCAATACGCCCTTCACATTTTTCGATATGAATGGAGATGGTAAACTGGAGCTGATAGCTGGAAAAGACAACAAAATTTATCTATCACGCTTTTAATGTAAAACATGAATATTTCTGATTTAAAAAAAAGCATAGAAGCAAGCTGGGAAAACAGAAGCTTATTGAATAATGAAAAAAGCAAAGAAGATATTCTCTCAGTTATCGAACTATTGGATAAAGGTAAACTGCGTGTGGCAGAACCCAATGCAGACGGTTGGATCGTAAATGAGTGGATCAAAAAAGCTGTTATTCTCTACTTCCCAATTTCAAAAATGTCATCTTCACATGCCGGCCCAATGGAATTCCATGATAAAATTCCATTAAAATCGAATTATGCTGAATTAGGAATACGGGTGGTGCCTCATGCTGTTGCTCGATATGGTGCCTATATTTCAGCAGGTGTAATACTTATGCCATCTTATGTGAATATTGGTGCTTTTGTTGACGAAGGTAGCATGATAGATACCTGGGCCACTGTTGGTTCTTGTGCTCAAATAGGAAAGAATGTTCATCTCAGTGGAGGTGTTGGAATTGGTGGTGTTTTGGAACCTGTTCAAGCAGCTCCGGTTATTATTGAAGATGGCTGCTTTATTGGTTCGCGAAGCATAGTTGTAGAAGGAGTTCATATTGAAAAAGAAGCAGTGCTTGGAGCCAATGTTGTTATTACAAAATCGACAAAAATTATTGATGTAAGTGGAGATAAACCTATTGAGTTGAAAGGTAGAATTCCTGCCAGATCAGTAGTTATCCCAGGCTCTTATCCCAAAAAATTTCCTGCAGGAGAATATCAGGTGCAATGTGCTTTGATCATCGGCAAACGAAAAGCCTCAACTGATTTAAAAACTTCTTTGAATGATGCATTGAGGGAGTTTGGGGTGGCTGTATAAATTGCTTTTAAAACTCACAGGAACTTTTAGCATACCAATCCTAGCTCAAGTTTGCAAATTCTGCCTTTGTTGGTATTATCACCAACAAAATGATAATCTAGAAAACCGTTGGTGATAACACCAACTGAGGCGTAAAAGGCTAAACCTGTGTGGTCTGAAAGTATAAAAACCAATCCTAGCTAAAGTTTGCAAATGGGCGAATAATGAATAAACCAAAATTGCAGATAAATAAAAGGTTTAAGTTGCAAACTTAAACCAGAGTTGAGTGAGAACTTTTAGCATGGGAAACCTATTGACCGCGGTTGTCGACAAAGTTTTAATCTCAATCCTTTTGCCCTTGTTGGTGTTATCACCAACAAAATGACAATCCAGAAAACCGTTGGTGATAACACCAACTGAGGCGTATACACTAATTTAGTTTGCTTTTCAGGTATTTGGCTGTATATGAATCTTTATTTCCAATCAATTTTTCAGGAGGTCCTTGATAAACCAAATAGCCACCTTCTTCTCCACCTTCCTTGCCTAGATCAATGAGATAGTCGGCATTCTTAATAATTTCCAGATTGTGCTCTATTATTAATATAGTATGACCAATGTCTAAAAGAGCATTGAAAGAATTCAGCAATTTATTGATGTCGTGCCAGTGCAATCCAGTAGTTGGTTCATCGAAAATAAACAATGAAGGATCAGCTTTTTTCAATCCTTTAGCCAGAAAACTGGCCAGTTTTAATCGTTGTGCCTCACCACCACTTAATGTGGAAGTGGGTTGCCCAAGTTGAAGATAATCCAATCCAACCTGCACTAAAGGTTCGAGCCCACTGATAATGGCTTTTTGATCAGCAAAAAACTCCATTCCCTCACTGATAGTCATATTAAGTATATCGCTGATATTTTTACCATTATACATGACATCTAAAATATCGTCCTTATAGCGTTTGCCTTTACACTCTTCACAAATCAGGTTCATATCAGCCACAAATTGCATTTCAACAACTATTTTCCCATCACCCTTACACTCCTCGCATCTTCCACCATCTACATTGAAAGAAAAATAAGCAGGTGTGTAGCCGTTTATTTTTGAAAGTTGCTGCGAAGACATCAACTCCCTGATATGATCAAAAATCTTTAAATAAGTGATTGCATTAGATCTACGCGATCTGTCAATACTATCCTGAGATACAAATTCAATATTTCTTATTTTATCAAAGCGTCCACTAATTTCTTTACAATTAACAGCATCGGGTTTTAATGATTCTCCAATATTCTTTAGGCTTTCAAACAAAACCTCCTTGACCAATGTTGTTTTTCCTGAACCAGAAACTCCGGTCACCACACTTATGGCTTGCAAAGGGATTTTTACATCAATATTTTTTAGATTGTATTGAGATGCGCCTGTTATTTCTATAAAATGTTCAAAGTCTGTGATTTTCTTTCTTATTGGAATTTTCAATTCCCCATTTAGGTATTGAGCTGTTATACCGCTACCTTCCTTTTTTATTTTTTCATGATTTCCCTGAAAAATAATATTACCACCAAACCTTCCAGCATGTGGCCCTAAATCAATTATTTCGTCAGCAGCCCGAATAATATCTTCATCATGCTCAACCACAACAACTGTATTTCCCAAATCTCTCAGGCCAATTAATACTTGAATTAACTGGGCTGTATCTTTAGGATGCAAACCAATACTTGGCTCATCTAAAATGTATAAACTTCCCGTTAAATTACTACCTAAAGAATAAATCAATTGTATTCGTTGTGTTTCTCCTCCACTCAAAGAGCGAGATGTGCGATTCAGCGACAAATAACCTAAACCCACATTGACCATCATGTTCAAACGCAAATTAATCTCACGTAGTAATCGCTCAGCAATAGGATTTTTAAGATTTTCCTTGGAAAACTGATCAAAGAATTCCTTTAAATCGCTAACGGGTAATTGCAACAATTCTCCGATGTGTTTCCCTCCAATTTTTACATAGGTAGCTTCTTTTCGGAGGCGCGTACCTTTACAGGATTTACAACGTGTTCTTCCTTTAAAACGTGATAAGAAAATTCGGTAATGAACTTTGTAGGTATTGCTTTCGAGGTAGTTGAAAAAATCATAAATACCTTCCGTTTCATCAAACCCATCCCATAAAAGGTCTTTTTCCTTTTCGGTTAACTCCTGATAAGGTTTAAATATTGGAAAATTCACTTTATCTGCAGAGCGAATAAAGTCTTTTTTCCATTTACTCATTTTCTCACCTTCCCAACAAATAACTGCTCCATCATATAATGAAAGCTGCTTGTTCAGAATTACTTTGTTCTCATCAATGCCAAGTATTTCGCCAAATCCTCCACATTCATCACAAGCACCGTAAGGGCTATTATATGAAAAAAGATCAGGAGTTGGTTCTTCGAATATGATTCCATCTGCTTCAAACTGATTGGAGAAACTGTATTTTTCACTTCCATTCAGTTGCACCAAACATCGTCCGTGCCCTTCGTGCAAAGCCGTTTGAACTGAATCAGAAACTCGTAAATTAATATCCTTGTCGCTAATATCTAAAATCAAACGATCAATTAAAATAAAAGCATTTGATTCTAATGCATCTAATAAATCTGGCTTGATTGTTTTTTCCTCCAAGCTGGATAATATATCTTCAATATCATAATCTTCACTGGAAATTACTATTCTTGAGAATCCTTTTTGAAGAAGAATACCAAGCTCTTCCGGCCAAAGTCTATCTTCTTTTAATTTCAATTCCGCTAAAATACGTATTTGAGAATCCTTTTTCTGCTTAACCAGAAAATCAACAATGTCATCAACACGTTGCCGTTTTACCTCTTTTCCAGAAACAGGAGAATAGGTTTTCCCCAAACGGGCATAAAGCAATTTGAGATAGTGAAACATCTCAGTTACAGTACCTACAGTCGATCGAGAATTCGATGTAGATCTTTTTTGTTCAATGGCAATAGCTGGGGGCAATCCCTTAATATAGTCTATTAAAGGTTTTCTTATTTTTCCCAAAAACTGACGAATGTAGGCCGACAAACTTTCGACATACCTTCTTCGACCCTCTTCGTATAATGTTTCAAATGCTAAAGATGATTTTCCGGAACCAGATACTCCTGTAACAACAACCAATTTTCCGTGGGGTATTGCCAAATCAATATTCTTGAGATTATTTTGATGACCATTCTTAAGTAATAAATAGGATTTATGACTTAAACCTTCTAAATCTCTGGTATTCTTATATGTTTCAACTATTTTTTGCGGCATAATTTCGAACAGCAAATTTAACAAAGCTTCAGCAAACCAACAGTATATGCTTTGCGCGAATTAATTACTTTTTAAATGAATTAATCACTTCCTGCAACACCCTAACTTTTTCAGAACTAAACATTTAGAGCCTGTTAATATGTTCACAAAACATAATATAAAACTAAAAAGAAAACTGCAGGGGAAAAGCAGTGAAACACTTGTTTAGTGGAGCTAAACAAATTTATTGACAAAAGTCTTGGTTTCCGTTAATTAATGTTGTATATTGGTAGTCTAAATTAGTATTTAATAACCTCTAAATTTCACCATTCGAACAACCTCTACACTAAGTAACACATAGTTTTTTCACACCTAAAACTGTAGAGGTATGCGTAAAGCCATTATTAGTGACGAAATGCTCATTCAAAACTATTTGAATGGAGATGAGAATTGTTTAAGACAAATTATTAATCGTCACCAGAGCAAATTATTTTCCTACATTTTATTTCTTATCAAGGATCGTGCATTGGCGGAAGATGTTTTTCAAGACACCTTTGTTAAAGTGATTAATACCCTGAAAAGCGGGAAATACAAAGAAGAAGGCAAGTTTTACCAATGGGTTGTGCGCATTGCCAGAAACTTGGTTATTGATCATTTTAGGAAGGTCAAGAAAATGCCACTGATTACTGATAGCAGTGGAAACGATTTGATGGCATCTTTAAAAATTGTTCAGTATAATCGTGAAGATGAGATCATTCATGACGAAACAATAAGCGTTTTGAAAAAGCTTATTCAAAGTCTGCCAAAAGAACAAAAGGAAGTTTTGATTTTACGACATTATGCTGATTTGAGTTTCAAGGAAATATCCGATTTAACCAATGTAAGCATCAATACTTCATTGGGAAGAATGCGTTACGCATTGCTGAATCTGAGGAAAATGTTGGTTAAACACAATATCAATATATAGTTTTCTGTACTGCCGATATGTTAGGGTAGGCCAGTTATCTTCCACTCATCAACGCTTATTATTTTCATACATAGGTTCAAACTGTCATTTTGCAATTTGCAATCATTAAGTGATTTCTTCTATCTTCGTATTAGCCAAAGGGTTTAATTATGAAGTATATTCCAGAATCAGAGCTTATTCTTAATGATGACAGAAGTGTTTATCATTTAAATCTCAAGCCTGAAGATATTGCTGATACCATTATTTTAGTTGGAGATAAAGACAGGGTTCCGCTTATTAGCCGGTTTTTTGATCGTATAGAAATCAAAAAAAATAAGCGTGAGTTCTACACACATACAGGTTTTTACAAAGGCAAAAGAATAAGCGTAGTTTCTACAGGAATTGGACCCGATAACATTGACATTGTACTGAACGAATTAGATGCTCTTGTTAATGTAGATTTGGAAAATCGGACACTTAAAGAAAAACTAACATCACTGAATTTTATTCGAATTGGCACTTGCGGAACATTGCATGCCGAAATTCCAGTTAACTCATTTATAGTATCTG
Source organism: Bacteroidota bacterium (assembly GCA_018698135.1). Lineage (NCBI taxonomy): Bacteria > Pseudomonadati > Bacteroidota > Bacteroidota bacterium. Next base: position 43,355 of record JABINZ010000084.1, on the reverse strand, counting down.
ATTATGGTTTAGGATTTGATAATTTGCTGAAGTTTTACCAAGGAAAATATACGACTGATGAAAAACGTATTTATGATAAATTGAAGGCACATTTACATCAGCATGAAAGCAAAATCTCTTTTTACCTATATGCATGCTCTAAGGAACTTCAAAAACGTTTTGAGAACGACTTTTACCATGGCATAACCATTACAGCTCCTGGGTTTTTCGGCCCGCAGGGACGAAGCGTGCGTGCCCCATTAGCCTATCCTGGCTTAAACGATTGTTTGGCAAAATTCCATTATGAGGATCAAAAAATTCTGAATTTTGAAATGGAAACCTCAGCTATTTATGGTTTGTCGAAACTATTGGGGCATCATGCCATTACAGTTGACTTGGTTTTGGCAAATCGAGCAACAGGTGTTGCTTCCATAAATTATTCTGATAGGATGGAAGAGTTGGCTGTTAAAGTGTTAGATATTGCTATTACACTTTAGTCTATTCTTTTAAACTATTTCACCTGAGTTCTATACAATAAATCTGAGATAGTTTAGTTTTAGCATTGCTAAATAAACTTGTCATGAATAAACTTATAGCTCTTTTTATTTTTCCATTGCTAACATTTATATTACTCTCTTGTGAACGTGAAGTTTATATTAGTAGATATACTAGCAATCAATCTTTTGATACAATTATTATCCAGCAGGGTCGTGCTTCAATACAAATTCCAAGTTTTAATACACTTTTGCACACTGAGGCACTACACTTAAACAGGTTTGTTTCAGAGGCTAAAGATTTTGATACAAATACTTACAATTTTGCTGCAATACAACCTTGGGAATGCTACAGTATTTATAGCAAAAGCGGGCGTTTGCTTATTAAAAAACTAAGTGATAGTGAGAATTGGGATATTGAGATGATTTCTGAAACAATATATAAATCCACTTTTATAATAACTGAAGCTGATTTACAATAAAAAAGCTAATATATTAACACCTTGTGATAGAAATTTTCTCCAGCAAAAGATCCCTTAATTATATAAATACCAGGGCGAAACTCAATTAAATTATAGGGCACTGAATTTTTGCCAATTCCACTTATTTTTTCTTCTTTCAGCAAAGCTCCCGAAACATCATAAACATTAAATAATAAATCAGATGAACCTCGGCTGTAATGTGTTTCGAATACAATTTGTCGTTGTGCCGGAGAACTTCTAATATCAACCCTTGAGTTCGAATTTAGCGAGTCATATTCGTTGATACAACCTGCATTCACCAAATTATCATAGCTTACCAATTCGGATCGATGCGTTTGAATAATTAAGCGCATTCTATCATTTTGTCCTGCTGTAAAAAGCTTCATACAAGCATCATAGGAATAATCCATAAAATCTTCAATCAATCGTGTATTATTGCATTGATTTGGGTGCGGACAGGAGTTTGTAGGATGTGAAAAAAAAGTGGATGAACAGTTTGGGGTATCAAAAATCCCATCATCATCTTTACAATCACCTTCCCCATTTTCATCGCCTCCCCACACATGCATCAGATCGAAATAATGTCCGACTTCGTGTGTACAGGTTCTACCCAGATTATTAAATCCTGTGCCTGTTCTCCCAAAATATTTATAGGTAATAACAATGCCATCACCATTAAAATCAGGCCCACCTGACTGAGTAGGACGATATGCATAGCCTAGCAATTTTGGATCTTTATCAATTGATTTTACAATCCAAAAATTTAGATATTTATGCGGATCCCAATAACTTAAATCTTTGGTCGACATTTCATCTTTAGAGTCTAAATCGGCATAACTTGACTGCAGCCGAACAATGCCTGAAGTTTTTAGGCCATTTGGATCTTTTGATGCAAGACAAAATCTAATTTTTGCATCCTCACCTCTTACATCAATATTGTGAGAACCATAATGTCCAAAATCTTCATTTAATACAGCAATCTGGCTTTTGATCATTTCATCAGAAATATTCTCTATACCACCATCATGAATAACATGAACCACACAGGGAATAATATAATAATCATCTTCGGCTAAGGAAGTACTATTTCTATAAATAGGGTTTCGTCCTTGAACAAAGCGACTTAAGTTGATTTTCGTCATCTCGTGAGTGAAACAACCTTTTTTTGAAAAACTATCGAATGGAATTTCTTGAGCAAATCCAGTCAAAAACAAGAACAAACTCAGAATCGACAAACGATATTTTAACATAAACTTATGCATGCAATAACTTGAAGTAGGCTAAATAAGCCATGAAACCTATAGCAGTTATCAATGCTTTTTCATCTGGATTAAAAGTGGCCGAATGAAGAGGAGATGTGTTCTTCATGTCTTTATTGAATACGCCTAATCGATAGAAAACTGCTGGTTTTTCTTTTGCAAAATAGGCAAAATCTTCGGCTGTCATTCGGAGGTCTAAATCTTCGACCTGCTCAACTCCCAAATAATCATAAGCTGCTTTTTTTACCTCTTCATATAAAAGCTCATTATTGAATAATGAAGGATAGCCATTTCGAATTTCAACTTCAACCGTAGCGCCCTGGGCTTCTGCAGTCTCAGTGGCAATACGTCTGATATGATCGTGTGCTTGCTTCCTCCATTTTTCATCAAAAGTTCTGAAAGTTCCATCTAGTTTCACTTCCTCAGGAATTACATTGTTTGCACCATCACCAATAAAACGCCCAATTGATATAACGGTAGGAATATTCGAAGGAGCCAAACTTTCACTTACTTGCTGAAGATTCAATACTAACTGAGAAGCAATTTTTATTGGATCGATAAGTTTCCAAGGCATGGCAGCATGCCCACCTTTCCCCTTAATTGTTATATAAATTTCATCGCTGGAAGCCATAAAAGGCCCTGCTTTTAGTCCGATTTTGCCACTTTCAAGCTCTGGCAAAACATGTTGTCCGAATATGAAATCTACATCAGGATTGCTCAACACCCCTGCCTCTATCATGGCTTTTGCACCACCAGGTATTTTTTCTTCTGCAGGTTGAAAAATGAGCTTCACACTTCCGTTCAACTCATCCTTTATTTGCATTAATATTTTTGCAGCACCTAATAAACTGGCCATATGCATATCGTGACCACAAGCATGCATAACACCGATATTGGTTGAGCAAAAATCAAAATCATTTTTTTCTTGAATAGGAAGAGCATCCATGTCAGCGCGTAATGCTATAATGTTCGACCTATTTTTACCTTCTATAAATCCAAGCAAACCATTTCCTGCAACCTTTTCAAATGGAATATTTAATTTCTTAAGTTCATTGGCAATGAAAGCATGGGTATTTACTTCATCAAAAGAAAGCTCCGGATTTGCATGTAAATATCTCCGCTGTTGAACAACTGCAGGAAAAAATGCATTTGCAAGTTGATTAATCTTTGATTTCATCTAAAGGATATTCTAATAATTCAGGCAGGTCAATTTTATCTACTACAATTAAAACTGCCTTAAACTTTTCATTCTCTCTTAATGATTCATAAAGCTTAATTGCTTCTGCTTTTGATCGAAAATTCCCAACTCTAACTTTAAAATAGGGTTGGATATAGCTTAAATAAGCTCTCTCCTCTCGATACTCAACCATAAAAGCAGCCTTAACCTGATTGGCAATCGTTCGTTTCGAACCGGAATAAATCTGAATGCGATAGCCATTGATTTGAGGCAAATCTTCATTTTCAACATAAATTCTTTGAACCAGTGTATCCAGCCTCACATCACGAAAAATAGCAACTTCACCTTTTTTAATGCCTTGAAAAGAATCAGTTTGGGCAGAGACAAATTGGGCTGCCAAAATAAATAACATTAGTAAAAGGGAACGGTTTATCATTTTCTTATTTTTAAGATTTAATGATTTGAATACCTGCAGATGTTCCTAATCGATCAGCACCAGCCTTTATTAATGCCTCAGCAAATTTTCTATCCCGAATTCCGCCTGAAGCCTTTAGCTTTATTTTAGCAGGCAAATTCTCTCTCATTAATTGAATATCTTCTACCGTGGCACCACCGTTGTACCCAGTGGATGTTTTAACATAATCAACTTCCACCTCAGCACATATTTCGCAAGCTTTAACAATTTCTTCTTTACTAAGGTATCCAGTTTCAATAATCACTTTCAATGGTTTTGCTTTAAGGCGACAAAATGTTGCGACACTCTCAATGCCATCTTTAACATGACTAAAATCACCACTTTTAAAAGCAGCTACATTCATAACCATATCAATTTCATCGGCTCCTTCTTCAATTGCCTTGCGGCTTTCCTCCACTTTTGCGGCTATCAAATTATAACCCAAGGGAAAACCAACAACAGTAATCACTTTAGGTTTCTTTTCAAGAAGCGCTGCACTAGCCGCTTTTACATAATAAGGTGGAACACAAACACCAGCAAAATCATTTTCAATTGCTTCTTCACAAAGTTTTTCAATATCTGCTTTTGTTGCATCAGCTTTAAGCAACGTATGCTCAATATATTGTGATATAGGTTTCTCTTCTTTATTCTCCATGGCAACTTTTGTATTTTTTCCCACTCCCACATGGGCATGGATCATTTCGACCCACTTTCTTTTCCACTCTAACCGGTACTTTCCTTTCTTCTGCATTGGTAGCTCCAACAGGTGGCTTAGTACCTTCAAAATCCTGAGGTCTCGATTCCTTTAAATTGCTTAATCCTGCTCCTCGTTTTGCTGTTCCTTCTGATACATCGTCAGGATCTTGTGTTAATATATCTCCTTTGAAAATCATTGGAAGAACTTCGCGACTAACTTTTCCCAAAACAGTTTCAAAGAGTTTAAAAGACTCCAGTTTGTAAATTAAGATTGGATCTTTCTGCTCATAAGTCACATTTTGAACACTTTGCTTCAGATCATCCAGTTCACGTAAATGTTCTTTCCAAAAATCATCAATAAGTGATAAGGTTGTCATTTTTTCAAATGACTTTAAAATTTCTTTTCCCTTCGACTTATAGGCTTTTTCCAGATCTACTAATACATCAACAGCTTTCTTTCCATCAGAAAAAGGAACCACAATATATTTAAGCACCTTGCCTCTGTCTTCATAAACTCTTTTTATAACAGGAAATGCTTTTTCTGCAATTGCATTAACCTTCCTGTTGTAAGCTTCCTTCAAATTTACAAATAGTTTGTCAGCTAATATATGCTGCTTCTCTTCTTTAAATTCATCTGCAGTAATTTGACTTTGAGTCGCAAAATAGCGAACAACATCTAAGCTGAATGAGTCAAAATCACCTTCATTTCTGTTCACATCAATAACGTCATCGCAAAAGTCCCTCAACATATTGTTAATGTCAACTTCCAGTCTGTCGCCATAAAGTGCATTTCTTCTACGTGTATAAATAACTTCACGTTGGCTGTTCATTACATCATCATACTCCAATAAACGTTTACGAATACCAAAGTTATTTTCTTCGACTTTCTTTTGAGCGCGTTCGATACTTTTCGATATCATGGAATGTTGAATGACATCACCATCTTTCAAGCCCAGTCGGTCCATGTATTTAGCAATTCGTTCCGAACCAAATAAACGCATTAAATTATCTTCCAAACTCACATAAAACTGTGATGAACCTGGATCCCCTTGTCGACCCGCACGACCTCGTAACTGCCGATCCGTTCTTCGTGAATCATGCCTTTCGGTTCCAATAATGGCTAAACCACCTGATGCAACAACTCCTTCGCGAAGTTTAATGTCAGTTCCCCTTCCTGCCATATTGGTCGCAATGGTTACAGCTCCTGCCTGTCCTGCTTCAGCAACAATATCAGCTTCACGTTGGTGCTGCTTGGCATTCAACACATTGTGTTTAATTTTTTTTCTGGTCAGAATTTTACTTAATAATTCTGAAATTTCTACGGAAGTTGTTCCCACTAAAATCGGCCTTCCAGCATTCACTAATTGCTCTATTTCGTCAACAACAGCATTGTATTTTTCGCGAACAGTTTTATATATCAAATCATCTTTATCATCACGAACAATCGGTCTGTTTGTTGGAATAACTACCACATCCAATTTATATATTTGCCAGAATTCACCTGCTTCGGTTTCAGCAGTACCTGTCATGCCACAAAGTTTGTGATACATCCTGAAATAATTCTGCAAGGTGATGGTTGCATAGGTTTGAGTCAGTTTCTCAATCTTAACATTTTCTTTAGCTTCTATAGCCTGATGCAATCCATCAGAATATCTCCTTCCTTCAAGAACACGTCCTGTTTGTTCATCAACAATCTTAATTCTATTCTCGCCAATAATATATTCTACATCCTTTTCAAAAAGTGTATACGCTTTTAGTAGTTGATTGATAACATGAATTCGTTCTGACTTAAGCGAAAATTCTTTTAAAAGCGTGTCCTTCTGGGATATCTTTTCATTATCGGGTAATTCAGAATCATCAATAGCCGAAATTTCAGCTCCTACATCTGGCAAAACAAAAAATGTAGGATCCTCGCCTTGAGAAGTAATTGTTTCAATTCCCATATCGGTAAGCTCAATGGAATTATTTTTCTCATCAATTACAAAATACAGTTCCTTGTCTATTTCAGGCATATGCTTTGATTGCTCTTGCATAAAATAATTTTCAACTTTCTGCATATAACTCCTAATCCCAGATTCACTTAAAAATTTGATAGTTGCTTTGTTTTTAGGTAGACCTCGAAACGCTCGCAACAGCATCATAGCTGGTTCGCTTGTTTCTTTATGATCCAAAGATTTAGATAGTGCAGATTTGGCAATATTCAAAGCTTTGTTTACATATTCCTTTTGGTACTTTAGCAGTTTTTCAACTCTTGGCTTTAGCTCTAAAAATGTTTCCTGATCTTTTTCAGTGTTTGAAGTAGGTCCTGAAATAATTAAGGGAGTACGAGCATCATCAACCAAAACAGAGTCAACCTCATCAACCATGGCATAATGGTGTTTGCGCTGAACTAAATCTTCTGGATTTCTGGCCATGTTATCTCTCAAATAATCAAAACCAAACTCGTTATTTGTTCCATAGGTAATATCAGCCAAATAAGCATTTCTTCTCTCTGACGAATTGGGTTTGTGATATTCTATGCAATCAACACGAATACCTAAAAATTCATATAAAGGCCCATTCCATTCACAGTCACGTCTGGCTAAATAATCATTCACCGTAACTATATGAACTCCCCGTCCTGAAAGTGCATTTAAGTATGCTGCTAAAGTAGATACCAGCGTTTTTCCTTCACCAGTTGCCATTTCAGCAATTTTACCTTCGTGAAGAACAACTCCTCCAATCAGCTGAACATCATAATGAACCATTTCCCATTTGATTAATCCACCTGCAGCATCCCACTCATTAGCATAAGTCGCCTGATCACCTTGTATCTTTACATAATCTTTAGAAACAGCTAATTCCTTATCCCTATCATTGGCTGTAACAACCAATTGTTTATTTTCTGTAAGCCTCTTGGAAACTTGCTTCATTGTGGCAAATGCCTCAGGAAGTACTTGCTTTAGTACTTTTTCAAGTTCCTCATTTCTTTCTTTTTCAAGCTTATCTATATTACGATACAATTCTTCCTTATCCTCTGGTTGCATATCCAGATCCGTATCAATTGAGTTCTTAATTGTACTAATTTTATCATCAATTGAATTCAGATGCTCTTGAATTTGATTTCTGAATTTCGTAGTATTCTCTCTTATCTCATCATCCGAATAGGAGTGGAATTTCTCATATGCCTCATTAATTTTAATTACTAAAGGCGTTGCTGACTTTACATCCCTGTCAGACTTGTTTCCAAACACTGAGGTTAGAACCTTGGCTAGAGTATTCGACATTGTAATTTTTTGATTCGCTGTATTTTAATAAAAACCATCATTTATAATGAAGCAAAATTAAACATTCTGTATTAACCTGAGCTCGATCATTAACAAGAATGCTGAATTGACAACAACTATACCATTAAAGCTGTTGTCATAGAAGCAAAATAGATAGGAATGACCTAAATTGCACCTGTTTTTGCATAAACAGATTCGTGAGAAAACTTATAAAATTATCATTTAGACATTACACAGGTCCATTTATAATTACCTTTTTTATAGCCCTGTTTGTTCTCGTAATGCAGTTTCTATGGAAATATGTTGACGAATTGGCAGGGAAAGGTCTGGAATGGTATATCATTGCAGAATTGCTTTTTTATGCTTCAGCTCACTTGGTTCCATTAGCTCTTCCTCTTGCTGTTTTACTCTCCTCCATCATGACCTTTGGCGGATTGGCAGAAAACAACGAGCTCATGGCATATAAATCCTCAGGCGTTTCACTGGTTCGCGTTATTTCGCCTCTTTTCTTCAGCATGCTTTTTATTGGGGCAGGTGCTTTTCTTTTTTCAAATTATACACTTCCTAATGCTAATTTAAAATTTGGCACCTTGCTGTATGATGTACAAGAAAAAAAACCCTCCTTTGACTTAAAAGATGGTCTTTTTTATAATGGAATAGATCAATACAATATTCGTGTTGGTCAAAAGGATAAAAATGGTGAAGATATTTATGATGTACTGATTTATGACCATACTACCGGATCGGAAAATTTAATTGTAATTCGAGCAGAGAAGGGAAAAATGAAACATAATGAGGAGGAAAATTTACTGAGTTTAACGCTATACAATGGACATCGTTATGAAGAAATCCGAACTTTAAAAAACTCACACCAAACATTACCTCATAGTCAGCTGGGTTTTGAAGAATATCAAATTGTTTTTGATCTATCATCTTTCAAATTCGACCGTTCGGATGTGCAATTGTTTAAAGGCAATTTTAAAATGCTCAATATGGGCGAATTAACGAATAAGCAAGATTCTGTAAGAATAGAGATGGAAGAGTTGAAGCCTAAAACCCGCGAATACCTAAGGCCATACCTTTATTTTCTGAAAGACAGCTCATTTATGGGAATTTCCGATGATAGCTTGATTATGAATATGGATAGTATGCTTGTTCAGTTTCAACTTAAAGATAAAGAATTGATTTATAGAAGAGCACTTGCAAATTCGAGAACTGCCAAGCATTTGGTGGGATCTCCTGCAAGTACCCTCAACGTTTTAAATGTTGCCATGGTTGGTTATCAAATTGAATGGCATAGAAAGATTATTCTATCAATTGTTATACTACTCTTGTTTCTAATTGGTGCTCCCATGGGGGCTATTATTCGAAAAGGGGGATTGGGCATGCCTACAGTAGTTTCCATTTTTCTTTTCATTTCTTTTCATGTTATTTCAATGACTGGTGAAAAGCTTTCCAAGCAATTAATTGTAGACCCTTGGTTTGGAATGTGGTTGCCTGTTTTTGTGCTTACACCTGTTGCTATTTTCCTAACCTTCAAGGCAAATTCAGATTCCGTTTTATTTAGCAATGAAAAATATGAACGTTTCATGGAATGGATTGCAAACAAATTAAAAATAAACAGTGACCAAATCTAAATTCCTTTAATTTTGCAAATTACAGATCGAATAATCTTTTACAAGTAATAAAATGAATATCCTTCAACTCTGCTTTCGAATGCCTTACCCATTGAAAGATGGCGGAGCTATTGCCATGTATAATTTGAGCAAAGGGCTTGCTGATACTGGCGTAAATTTGACATTACTTGTGCCGATCACAAATAAACATGATATAGATCTGAATAATTTACCAGAATCAATTCAAAAATTGGGTGAGTTTCATAGCCAGCGAATTAATAGTGATATTACGCTGATTGGTGCTTTTTTTAATTTTTTTACCAATAAGCCCTATTACCTTACTCGCTATTCCGATACAGCTTTTAAGTTCAAACTAAAAAACTTACTGAAAAGGAATTCCTATGATATAATTATCATTGAAAGTTTGAAGGTTAGTATGTACTTACCACTAATCAAACAATGCAGCAATGCTTTGGTTGTATTAAGATCGCATAATGTAGAGCACCTCATATGGCAACGGCTAGCCAGACAAACCAGCGGATTAAAAAAACTTTTCCTCAATGTGATGGTAAAGAGGTTGAAGAAATTTGAGATAGGTACACTTAATTCTTTTGATGCCATTGCACCAATTACGGATATGGATGGTGATTTTTTCAGAGACAATGGATGTAAAATCCCATTAATCACCACGCCTTCAGGAATCGATTTTGAACTTTTTAAAGCCGATCCTCAAAAAACAAAACCACAAACATTTTTTCATTTAGGAGCCCTCGATTGGCTCCCAAATCAGGAAGCTCTGGAATGGTTTTTAATGGATATATGGCCATTGATATATGCTGAATTTCCCACATTAACGTTTCAGGTTGCGGGTCGAAACATGCCCAAATCTTTTCTGGATAGCAAACACCCCGGAGTTAAAATCATTGGTGAAGTAGACGATGCTCATGCCTTTATCAAGGAAAATGAAGTTATGATAGTTCCGCTTATTTCGGGAAGTGGCATGCGTATAAAAGTAATTGAAGGAATGGCATTGGGTAAATGTATAATCTCAACTCAGGTTGGAGCCGAAGGAATTGCCTATGAGGATGGGAAAAATATACTGATTGCCGATAGTCCACAAGCTTTTCTTGAAAAAACAAGGTTGCTTCAAGCTGACAAATCACTGGCAGCAAAAATTGGAGCAGAAGCAATTAAATTGGTCCAAACTAAATACAATAACAAAGAGATAATCGAGAATTTTCTGTCAAAACTGCAACAAATTAAACCCATTAATAAGAAGCACAGCTAATTATGATTTGGGAAATTATTTTCATATTAAGCATTTTCTGTATTTTACAGTCCTACCTGTTTTACCCATGGATAATTGCATTTTTGGCTCGTAATAAAAAACAAAATGATCTTGTTTTTCAACCGAATGATATGGAATTACCTAGCGTTTCCATTTTATTGGCAGCTTACAATGAGGAATTAGTTATTGAAGAAAAAATTCGTAAAACATTTGAAAGCAATTACCCTATCGACAAAATTGAATTCCTGATAGGTTCAGATGCATCTACCGATAAAACCAATGAAATTATTAAAAGCTTTGAAGCAAACTATTCGAATTTAAAACTGTTTAAGTTCCCGGGACGAACAGGAAAATCATCTATCATAAACGAATTGGTTAAAAATGCAAGTAACGAAATTTTCATTTTAACAGATGCCAATGTGATTTTTGAAGAAGATACCATTTACCAATTAGTGAAGCATTATAAAAACAATGAGATATCGTTGGTTGGTGGTAATATTATTAATTCACGCTTCAGAAAAGACGGTATTTCCTTTCAGGAAGAAAAATATATCAGCCGCGAAAATTTGATTAAATATCAGGAAGGAATTCTGTGGGGTTCAATGATTGGCGCTTTTGGTGGTTGTTATTCCATTCGCCCGCAATATTATGCAGCTGTTCCTGCTCGTTTTTTCATGGATGATTTTTACATTACCATGAATGTAATCGAAAATAAAGGTGTTTGCATTAACGAGCTTCATGCCATTTGTTATGAAGATATCTCAAACAAAATCAAAGAAGAGTTTAGGCGGAAAGTGCGTATTTCAATTGGTAATTTTCAGAATCTTTTTCGTTATTGGAAGCTAATATGGCCCCTTTATTCTGGTGTTTCCTTTAGTTTTGTTTCTCACAAAATATTACGCTGGCTAGGCCCATTTTTTTTGCTACTTCTTTTAACCTCCAATGTCATGCTTTTTCAGAAAGGACTATTTTTTCAGATCAGCCTTTTTGGACAAATTATATTACTAATTATTCCATTAATGGATACTTTCTTGCGCAGTATTAATCTTCACTTAAATTTGTTGCGTTTTATAAGCCATTTCTATTTGATGAATTTGGCTTTATTGATTGGTTTTTTTAAGTTTATTAAAGGGGTTAAGTCGAATATATGGCAACCCACTCAAAGATATCAGTAAGATGTTAAACAAAGTAACAGAGGCAATAGAGGACATCAAGAAGGGAAAATTAATAATCGTTGTTGATGACGAGGACAGAGAAAATGAGGGAGACTTTGTTACAGCTGCCAGAAATGCTACCCCTGAACAAATTAATTTTATGGCTAAAGAAGGTCGAGGATTAATTTGTGCACCCTTAATCGAATCGCGAGCTGATGAATTAGGCTTGGAACTGATGGTAACCAATAATACTGCTTTACATGAAACTCCTTTTACCGTATCTATCGACCTAAATGGGCATGGATGTACAACCGGAATTTCTGCAGCTGATCGGTCTAAAACAATACAGGCATTAATTGCCCCGGAAACTAAACCTGAAGACTTTGGAAAACCCGGACATATATTTCCTTTGCGAGCAAAAGAAGGTGGCGTATTGCGTAGGTCAGGACATACAGAAGCAACTATTGATCTGGCTCGTTTAGCAGGTTTTGAGCCTGTCGGAGCTTTGGTCGAAATTTTAAATGACGATGGAACCATGGCAAGGCTTCCTCAGCTTTTTAAAATTGCTAAAAAGTTTGATCTCAAAATCATCTCGATAAAAGACCTAATTGCCTACCGATTATCTACTGAATCATTAATTGAACGATTGATTGATGTAGATTTACCTACTGAATTTGGCGATTTCGATGTTATTGCCTACAAACAATTAACAACAAACGAAGTTCATCTGGCATTGGTTAAAGGAAAATGGGAAGCAGACGAACCCATTATGGTTCGGGTTCACTCATCTTGTGTAACAGGAGATATTTTTGGATCATACCGCTGCGACTGCGGACCTCAGCTGCATAAAGCCATGCAAATGGTGGAAGATGATGGCAAAGGTGTTGTTATTTATATGAATCAGGAAGGGCGAGGAATTGGTTTGGTAAACAAACTAAAAGCTTATAAACTACAGGAAAACGGTTTTGATACTGTAGAGGCGAATCTTCATTTAGGCTTTCAACCTGATGAAAGAGATTATGGAGTAGGTGCTCAAATTTTACGCGACTTGAACGTAAATAATATTAAACTTATTTCGAATAATCCTGCGAAACGAATTGGCCTGCAAGGATATGGTCTTAATATTTCAGAACATATACCTTTAGAGATTGAGCCTAATGAATTCAACCAAAAATATCTGAAAACAAAAAAGGATAAAATGGGGCATGACCTGCATGCACAAGATTTAAAATAATTTCTAATCCCTGATACAGCGGACAGAATGGCCAGCAGTATTCATTATCCGCTGTCGATACACATTTCTTTCCTCATTTATCATGCATCTGTAATTTGCCCATTGCATAAGATCTAAATATGGAGTTGAAGTCCACCAAAACCCATAAAATCCAATATTCAAATAAGTTCCATAATACCCATCTCTTGTTCCTGAAGGAAGTGCTGTAAAACCGCTTTCATTATTTGAAAAGTTTGGGGTTTTCCAATGACTTAATCCTGACTCTTTAAGTTTAAAACCTGCCATTTTATTTCCATCAAGATAATCCACTAAAATTTGCCATTCAGCATCTGAAGCAACATGCCAACCTTCAGGGGCAATATTTCTAGAGTCATTTATTGCAAACCAATTGTATAAGCGCCCATAGATTGCGACATTATTTATATCATTATTGTAATTACAATATGCTGCAGAATTAAGATTCACCCAAAGGTGACTATCTGCTACATTCGGAATCGGATCACCATTTCTATATTTTGTGGTTCTTAAATTCTCAAGCATCCAAACTTGAGTTCCTATTGTTACATAGTTATAACTGTTCCCATCCACATCTGAGATACTGGTTGTAGAAAATGTAATTTCTTTTCCATAACCTGTTCCATTAATGTTGGTTGCAAATGCCCTTACATAATAGCTTGTATTTGGAATTAAACCTTTCAGTATACTGGAAAAACTTCCATCTCCACTTCCATTTGTTACAACACTATCCAGAATTGTTGGGTTTTGATTTTCACTCCAACAAACGCCACGAGCAATTATAAACTCACCTCCATTTGACAAAATACTGCCTCCACTAATTGCAGTTGTTGAAGTAATATTAGTAGTTTCACTTGTTTTCAGCCTTGGTATTCTGCCTTCTGTTTCGCAATTACTAAAAATAAGTATCTGGAAACAAAATAAAACAATGAATAAAACATATTGCACTTTATTATGCATACGAATTGCTATTTGAATTGATAGTCAAGTTAGCAAAATTTTTAAATATTTAGAGTGTTTTCAATCCATCTCTCAATTCCTGGATGGCAGTTGCCATATCCGATTTGCTTTCACCACCTGCAGCATTCAAATGTCCACCGCCATTAAAGTATTTTTTCGCCAGCTCATTTACAGGGAATTCATCTTTTGATCGAAACGATAATTTGATAAAGCCATCGTGCTCAACCAGCAAAACTGAGATGATGACATCCTTAATATTCATAGGGAAATTCACCAGATTTTCCGTATCTGAAGCCTTGGTTTTGAATTTTTCAAAATCTTCCTTGGATACGCTAATAAATGCTGCTTTATGTTCTTCGATAAATTCCATTTTTTCTGTCACACAATGCCCCCAAAAACGCAATCTCTTCTCACTGAAATTATCGTACACTTCTCTTTGTATCAGGCTATGTTCTATGCCTGATTCAAGTAATTTTGAGGCAATTTCAAACGTTCGTTTGGTCACCGAAGGGTAGCGAAAAGATCCACTATCAGAAATAATCGCTGCATATAGGCAAGTGCAAATAGTCTGATCCATTAACGAAGTTTCGTCAATGGCATTAATTAAATCAAATACAGCCTCACCAGCTGCACAATATTTTGTACTCCAAACTTCATAGGTGAAACTTGTATCTGGTTCGGGATGATGATCTATCATCAGTTTGGGTATTTCCAATTCAGCTAAATACTTACCCAAATCTGCATTCCTTTTTAAATCATTAAAATCTACAGCAATAATCAAATCTGTATTTTTTAAAAAGGTTTCAACGCTTCCTTTCTTATGTGGATATATCAGGGCATCTTCCACACCAGGAAACCACTTATGATAATCGGCAAAAATGGAAGGAAAAGTTAGCATTACATAATGACCTTTTTTTCTAAGAAAATGCATGAGAGCCAAAGAGGATCCGATGGCATCCCCATCAGGCCGAACATGAGTTGTAATTAGAATTTTGTGTTTCGTACTTAAAAAGTCTATAATGCGTGGGTCAATTATCATTCTTATTTCTTTTTTCCTCAAAAAATTCCTGCAATATCATTCTGCATTCATCTTGTCGAATACCGCTAATAACTTTTAGCTTGGGGTGAATTAATGAAGGTTTATACAGCCTATAACCTTTCTTGGGATCGTCTGCAGCAAATACAAGGCTTTCCAATTGTGCTGCATTAATAGCTGCTGCACACATCGCGCAAGGCTCTAGTGTAACATACAATCTGCAATCTTTCAGATATTTAGATCCCAAATAATTTGATGCTGCCGAAATAGCTATTATTTCAGCATGTGCAGTCACATCATGAAGTATTTCCGTTTGATTATGTCCCCTGCCAATAATTTTATTTTCGGCAACTATAATTGCACCAACAGGAACCTCTCCCTCTTCCAATGCTGCTTGGGCTTCCTCAAAAGCCTTTTTCATAAAATAATCATCATTGAAAGTCGAGGAGATCATATGTTTTAAATATTTCTTTACTAATTAATCATTAGGGTGAATTGTAAAGATAGACCTAAATTTGTTTTTATATAAAATAAATTCGAAGCATGACATTACGTGGCTCCATTATACTTATTTCAATCTTCTTTTTTTCGGGCTTACTACCTATTTCAATTCTGGCTCAAAATTATGCACAAAATAAGCAAATTCAAGAATCCATCCAGGAGATAATCCAGGAAAAATTACGAATTGAACCTGAACAAATAGAAACATTTGTTGAAGCCGAAAGGATTTGGGAAAATGGTCATTCTACTTTCAGACGCTCATTGGGAACCGAAACACAAGTAACAAATAATATTATTGCAGAATCAGAGGTTCATGCCGGACTCAATCCTACAGACTCTAATAACATTGTTCTTTGCCCCATTCGATTGATTCCATTTGGAGGATATACACTACCGATTTATTTCAGCAAAGATTTTGGTAAAAGCTGGAGTGAAAGCAATTTTGACCCTCGTCCGGATGTAAGCAATGCAACTGTTCTTGGTGGAGGAGATCCTGTATTCGCCTATGACGCTGGTGGAAAGTGTTATTATACATGGATAAGCTTATACCGAACCAGCACTACTTCTTATCATTGGGCATTACTTTGGGCTTATTCTGATGACGGAGGAGCTAACTGGCAAACAACCGACTCGAATTATATTTGTTTATCATCTGGAAATTCATTGGGAACCTTGCCCTTAATTTCTGACAAACAATGGATGGCAACCGATCAAAGTAATAGTGCCCATAAAGGTAATTTGTATGTTTCTTATTTACGGGCAAATATGCAGACGGGTAAAATCCGCATAGTTGTTCAACGTAAACAAGCCGACAGTAGCGAGTTTGATTTAAATCCCATTGAAATTTCAAATGGATCGTTTACAAGTGTGCAATTTGGTAATGTAGCAGTAGACCACAACGGCCATGTACATGTCACTTTTTGCGATGACAAACGATCTTTATGGCATAGCAAATCAACAGATGGAGGCGAAAGCTATAGCAGTCCCAAATTGATTACAAATTTCATGATGCCTGACGCAATTACCGGAGTAAAAAGTTCAGGATCAAGTCCTCGGATTTATCCAGCTCCTTACATGGCAGTTGATCAAGGCAAGTCTGCTCATGCAGGAAATATTTACATTACATGGACGGCTAAAGGAATTAATTCAGATGAAAACACGGGAAGTGATGTTTATTTTGCCCGATCCACTGATGCTGGTGTGTCGTGGACAGAGCCCAAGCTTTTAAATGATGACGATAAGCTTTCTCCAAAAGACCAGTTTTATTCAAATATATATGTTAATGAAGAGGGAGTTGTAGTAATAGGATGGTATGATGGCAGGCATTCTGTTTCAAATGTCCAAAATGAAATCACTCAATACTATTTAGCCTATTCTTTTGATGGGGGGCAAAGTTTTACAAGCAATTTTAACGTAAGCTCTGCCTTTACCAACTTTAGCACAGTTGGGAATAAAAATAATCAATTTGGTGTAGGGGAGTATAATCAGGTTTTAGCCACAAAGGGACATGCCATAGCTGTTTGGGCAGATGGCAGAAAAGGAGATGGAGATCTTGATATATATGTTGCTTTTGCCAAATTAGAAAAAGAACCTCAAAGCATAGCAGAAATCAGTCAAGTAGGTGGCAAATTTTCGCTAAAATCGATAAGTCCAAACCCTGCCAATCAAAATATTATAATTAATTACAGCCTTTACGAACAATCCAGAGTATCATTCACAATTCTATCAATAGAGGGGAAAATGGCCCTTCAAAAAGAAGAATTACTTAAAAATGCAAACGACCACAACTGCAATATTGACATTAAAAGTCTGCCTAGTGGTCAGTATATTTTTCTTTTTGATACTGAATTTGGAAGAATATCCCAAAAATTTATGATAAAGAGATAAATTTGCTCCCTCATTGTACATGTTTATTTTGGAATAATAATTGAAAAACAATAGAACTCACGTTCATGAAATGTGAATTCTACAAAATATCACTGAAAAACGAATATGAAAAAATTTGCATTTATTTTAGCCGGAATTATTTTCTACACTGGCTTGTACGCACAGTATAAAAAAATTGAATCCAACACTACTAAGGAAAACAATATTTTCGGATCATTCAGTATCCCTCATGAAAAGTATGAATTGGATAATGGAATGACCGTCATTATTAATGAAGATCATTCTGATCCTGTGGTAAGTCTTAATTTCTTACACAAAATTGGATCATCAGCCAGCTATGCTGACCGTACAGAAGTGATGTATTTGATTTCCTATTTGCTTTATGAAATGAATGAAAGTGTCAATTCTGATTTCTACACCGATTATGGTGGAAAATACGATTGGAATTTGGATATCGACAAAACAAATTGCAGACTTTCTGTTCCCTCCGATTTGTTCGAATCCGCACTTTCCAAAGAATCCAAAAGATTATTTGAGTTCATCCCTGGCGTTTCACAAGTCAGTTTGCAAAATGCCATTGAGGTAATTTTGCAGGAAGAGTTGAATAAACAATCCAATAATGGTTTTGAAAAAGCAGAAATATTTGCGAGAAAAGCACTTTACCCATTTGCCCATCCTTATTCCTGGCAAATAACAGGTAAAACTGAACAATATCAATCAGCTGCACTTACTGACATTAAGAAATTTTACTCCGAGTGGTTTGGTGCCAATAACTTGATTCTTTCTATTTCAGGAGATATTAATACTGAGGATGCCATTAAATTGGTTTCGAAATATTTCTCCAATTATCCTGCTACTTCATTTACATCCGACAAAGTTGGCAATCAAATAGATTTGCTTAATGGTGCTAATGTAGACCCACTAACAAAAAATCGTTATATCACTCATTTTAATGAAAATACAGAACTAAAAACGCCTTTTCTTCGAATGGTATATCCCAGTGTTTCAAAATACACAAACGAAAGTGTTGCCCTTAATATAGCCGCATTTATGCTGGATAATGAAAAAAATGGCAGCTTATCTAAGCTTTTATATTCAGCCAAGCTAGCCGAAGATGTTCATGTTTATCACAAAACCTATAAGCACGAGGGTGAATTTATTATAGAGGTTATTGCAAAACCAGGTGTTAGTCTGGCTGTTATTAAAGACACTATTGAATATACAATCCGACATACTTTCCAACTTCCTGAGCAAGAAATGGATCAAAAGCGCAGAGAGCAAAAAGATGGAGAAGTGATTGATATTGAAAAAATCAGAATGGATTTTGAAAATCGTCAATTTCAGCTGGATAGACGTATGCAATTACTCACTGCAGTTGAAATAGGTAAACTATTGTCTGGATTTGAATTAAGTGCTCACGAAGCAAAAACACTTGCAGATTATGAGTTTTATCTTGGAAACCCAAATAGCTTATCCAATGAGCTTTCCAGCATTCAAGCTATTAATCCAAGTTCAATTTTTGAAATTGCCAACCAATTTCTTGTTGATAAACCAGCTGTTGTCATTAGCGTTTTGCCAAAAGGTAAAGCTGAACTAAAAGCAGGTGTTGATAATCATAAAATTCATGAGTTAGAATCAATTGTGCAACCAACACTTGAAGAGGAAATTGCCAACATAAAAATACCAACTGCAAGTACATACAAGGCTAAATTAAATAAAGTAAAGGCATATCCTTTCCCAATTTATAAAGAAGTAACGCTTGAAAATGGACTTACGTACTTTGTCTCACCGGATTTAACAAGTCAGAATTTTAATCTGACCTTACGGGTTGACTTCAGTAATATTCGCACTTTACTTGAAAATCCAAAAACTGAAGAGATTATTCTCCATTCGATGTACTCCTATATGGAAACTCATATGAATGGGGATATTATGAATCAACTGATACATAGCAATACATCTTTCGACTTTAAATTCCTGAATAATCATTTGATCATCGAAGTAGAAACCTCACCAAACAACCTGAATGTTGTAAAAGAGATTTTACGTGAAATGTTTTTGTCAAATCATCCCATTCATGTAGATATGGAATCAATTGTTGATCAACTTTCCACTGAAAAACAATATTTGAAATTGAATCCTCATCATTTATTTTCAGATTTATTAATAAACAGAATGTTTCCAATGCAAGAAATGCAGAAGCAAGATTATATTACTGATAAAGATGAACTTATGGTAATGGTCCTACGCCTATCTGAAAGATATGTTTATCTTTTCGATCCCATAAACTCCAAGGTATTTATAACTGGAAATGCACCAGAAGGACAAATGAGTGACCTCATTGAAAACTTTAGACAATGGCAATCTGTTCCAACAGGAGATGTTGTAGCAAAAATTCAGGGCGACACTTTGCCTTTTGGGAAACAATTTTATTATTGCGATTTCAAAAGAAATGAAAAAGCAGATGTGTTGGTCAATTATCTAAATCTTCCTGTTGATGTCGATGAAAACACAAGGGCTAAATACTTTAATCATATATTAGGTAAACAAGATGGGCTGTTGAAAGAGTATTTGAAATTGAATTCTAACATCAGTGATTTTGGTTCATTTGAAAAAATTACCGGAAATGTACATTCTTATTATCTAAGTTTCCAGACTGATTACGATAGCGCTGCTAAAGTCATTAATGAACTTTTAAGTCATATTAATGCTCTGGCTACAACAAAATCTAATAAGAAAGATTTAAAACTGTGGACAGGACAATATCTTAGATTGGAAAATTGCAAATATGAATCAAATTCATCCAAAGCCTGTTTGTTAAACTCAATTAATACAGAGAACCTACCAAACGACTATTTTTCAAGTCGTATGAAAGTGGTCAAGAAAACCAAAGGAGGGAAACTTAAAAAATTCGTTTCAGCTACTATCAATCCTGATGAAATGCAGTTTCTGGTCATAGGCAATAAGGAAAAAATTATCAAACAATTTGACAAATCAGGTTTGGGTACAATGAAAGAAGTTTCCCTTTCAGGTAAGATAATTAACAATTAGGATATTTAATTTACAGCAAAATGGCAAAAAGCAAGCTTTTACTAATAATCACTCTTTTCCTTCTTACTTCTACAAGTGTGTTTTCACAAATGCAAGATCCGGTAAATTGGACATTTGAAATAAAAGCTATCGTCAACGATCAGTACGAATTGGTGATGACAGCTAAAATAGATGACAAATGGCATTTATATTCTCAAGATATTGCCAGTGACGATCCGGATGCAATCACTCCTGTTCCGACATCATTTAATTTCGATGATAATCCGGACATTGAGTTTATAGGCAAGGTCGAAGAAAGGTCTGAAGTGCATTCCGATTATGATGAAAACTTCGATATGATTTTGAAGTCGTTTATGCACAAAGCTGTTTTTGTACAAAAAATTAAGATTAAGAATGTTTCAAAAGTTACCGGCTATTTAGAATTTATGGCCTGTGACGATAAGCAATGTTTGTCACCCAAAGAAATTGATTTTGAATTTGATTTTAGCTTTCTTTCAGGGAAAGAAGAGGTTGCAAATACGGAAATTCCTGCAACTGAGCCCACTGAAGAAACCGATTGGGGATTTCTTCTGATAGCTTTCCTAGCAGGATTAGCAGCTATTGTTACTCCTTGTGTTTTCCCAATGATACCAATGACAGTTTCTTTTTTCATGCATGGTGAAGAGGAAAAGAAAAAAGGTATCAGAAAAGGATTATTATTTGGATTTTCAATCATTGCTATTTATACCATATTTGGTTCTGTAATGGCTGTTGTATTCGGTGCCGATTTTGGCAATTTCTTAAGCACACATTGGTTACCAAACATACTGTTTTTCCTGATTTTTGTCTTTTTTGCAGCCTCCTTTTTTGGGATGTTTGAAATTACCTTGCCCAATTGGATGATATCCAAGTCTGATCAAAAAGCAGATCAGGGTGGTTGGGCAGGTCCATTTTTTATGGCATTAACTACAGTATTAGTTTCATTTGCCTGTACAGGCCCCATTGTTGGCTCATTGGTATTTCAATCAGCAGGTGGTGAAATCTTAAAACCGATTATGGGTATGCTTGCATTTGGAATTGCATTCGCCCTACCTTTTACTTTGTTTGCCGTTTTCCCACATTGGTTGGCCAAATTACCTCAATCGGGTGGTTGGTTGAATAATGTGAAAGTAATATTGGGCTTTATTGAACTAGCCCTTGGATTAAAATTCTTATCTGTTGCCGATCAAACGTATCATTGGGGGCTTTTAGACCGCGAAATATATTTAGCTTTCTGGATTGTCATTTTCACTTTAATGGCGTTTTATCTGTTGGGAAAAATAAAATTTGCTCACGACTCTGATGTTCCTCACGTAGGAGTCCCCAAATTAATCATGGCCATTGCTACATTCACTTTTGTGGTGTATTTAGTGCCTGGAATGTTTGGCGCTCCACTAAAAGCACTATCAGGCTACCTGCCTCCACAACATACACATGATTTTGATCTGAATGAAATTATCCGAACCAATGCAGAAATGATTCTTTTAGAAGGAAAGGATGTCACGGAATTAGATAGCAAACAGGCCATGTGTGAAAAACCTAAATATGGAGATGACTTACACCTTCCACATGGACTTACAGGTTATTTCGAATATGAACAAGGGTTAATCTGCGCCAAAGAACAGGGGAAGCCTATTTTTATTGATTTCACCGGACATGGTTGTGTTAACTGTCGTGAAATGGAAGCCAGTGTATGGTCCGATCCCCGCGTTTTAAAATTGCTACGTGAAGAATTTGTTATCATTGCCTTATATGTTGACGATAAAACGATAAAACTGCCAGAAAACGAATGGTATAAGCCAGAAGGTAGCAAGCGTACAATTAAAAAACTTGGTAAGAAAAACACGGACTTTCAGCAAAGAAAATACGAGGTAAACTCTCAACCATATTATGTTATTTTAAATCACGAAGAAAAACAAATGGTTAAAGCACATTCTTACGACAAGAATGTTCAGCATTTTATTGACTTTTTAACAGAGGGTCTAAAGAAATTTAAATCACAGCAAATACCGGAATCTACTTTTTCATTTGAAAATTAAGATGGACGAAATCAAAAAGCAATTAGAAGAAGCCAGAAACTTATTAGATGCTTTTTTATCTAATCAGGATAATTTGAAAAATATTCAGTTAGCTGGTGAACTATTGGTCGATTGTATTAATAACGAAAACAAAATCATTTCTTGTGGCAATGGTGGCTCTATGGCTGATGCCATGCATTTTGCTGAAGAATTAACTGGCCGTTTCAGGGATGACAGAAATGCCATTGCTGCAGTGGCCATCTCTGACCCTGCTCACATTACTTGCGTGGCCAATGATTATGGCTTTGAGTACATTTTTTCCAGATACATTGAGGCAGTTGGTAAAAAAGGAGATGTACTTTTGGCTATAAGCACAAGCGGAAATTCGGCAAATGTGATTAATGCCATACAGGAAGCACAATCAAGAGGAATGAAAGTTATAGCGCTAACAGGAAAAGATGGTGGCGGCATGTCAGATATCTGTGATATTGAAATCAGGGTTGCCCATACAGGCTATTCCGACCGTATTCAAGAAATTCATATTAAGGTAATTCATCTACTGATCGACTATTTAGAGCGAAAGCTTTGGTTGTAAGCAGGTTCTTCTTATACACCATTGCTGAATAATATTTTCAGCATTCACTTATCTTTTTTAATACTTTTGTACAAAACTTAAGCTATGGCTAAAACGTCAACACCCAAAGGATTTAGGGATTTCAATCCGATGGAAACAAGCCGAAGAAACTATATTTTCAAAACGATTGAAAGCGTTTTCAAGCTCTATGGCTATCATTCTATCGAAACTCCGGCCATGGAAAACTTATCGACTCTGACTGGAAAATATGGAGAAGAAGGAGATAAATTACTTTTTAAGGTTTTGAATTCTGGCGATTATTTAGGCAAACTAAGTGATGTGGAATTAGCTTCAAAACAATCGAATAAGCTGACATCAAAAATAGCCGAAAAAGGTTTGCGTTATGATCTAACGGTTCCTTTTGCCCGTTATGTTGTCGAACATTTCAATGACATTACTTTTCCGTTTAAGCGTTATCAAATTCAACCTGTATGGCGTGCCGACAGACCTCAAAAAGGTCGTTACAGGGAATTCTACCAATGCGATGTAGATGTAATAGGCTCCAATTCATTACTGAACGAGGTAGAACTCATTCAAATTATTCATGATGTTTTTGCCAAACTTGGCATTTCAGTTAAAATCAAGCTGAATAATAGGAAAGTACTTCAGGGAATAATGGAAGCAATTGGAGAATCCGATAAATTCATTGACATTACAATTGCTATTGACAAGTTGGATAAAATTGGTATCGATAAAGTAGAGCAGGAGCTAATAGCAAAGGAGCTCAGTCAAACAGCAATTGACCAGCTTAAGGGTTTATTGACATCTGATGAGTCCTCAAACAAAAGCAAAATTGATATGCTCACGAACATAGCCGGCAAAACCGAAATAGGTGCCAAAGGTATTGCAGAAATACAGACAATTATTAATTCGCTGGAAAAGGTAAATTGCGACAAATTGCTTGAAATTGACCTGACACTTGCCCGTGGCCTTAATTATTATACGGGTGCCATTATTGAAGTTGCAGCCAATGATATCCAAATCGGCAGTATTTGTGGAGGAGGGCGCTATGATGACCTCACTGGTATTTTTGGACTGAAAGACATGTCAGGTGTGGGGATTTCATTTGGTGCTGATCGTATTTATGATGTATTGAATGAGTTGGATGCATTTCCTTCAGACCAAGTAGATGCCACCCAATTGTTGTTTGTGAATTTTGGCGAAAAAGAAGCTGAACATTGTTTGCCTTTATTGCAGCAGATTAGAAATGCAGGAATCAGGGCAGAGTTGTATCCCGACAATGCTAAAATGAAAAAGCAAATGAGCTATGCCGATAAGTTGAACATTCCTTATGTGGTGATTATTGGTGATGATGAAATGAAAAATGAGCTGTATTCTCTCAAAAACATGAAAACCGGAGAGCAGCAAAAACTGAATATTCAGGGCGTTATAAATGAAGTCAACGCATAAGGCTTATGTCGATTAAAGTGCTTGAACAATTCCTACCCGATTCAACTTTACCCTATATAGATGAGTTGCTTGACAAGCAGGGTATTTTGATAAAAATCACCAATCCCCGAAAAACCAGACATGGCTCGTTTAGAGCTGGACACAAAAATGTAAGACCAGTTATCCATATTTCAGGCGATTTGAATCCGTATGCCTTTTTGATAACACTCATCCACGAAATTGCTCATCTCAAAACATGGCAAATGCATGGACGAAAAGCAGCCCCACACGGAATTGAATGGAAAAATGTATTTTCTAACCTCATGTATCCTGTGCTTCAAAATGGCGTATTTCCTGACGAATTGAGGTTACACCTCATCAAGCATATGCAAAACCCAAAAGCATCAAGCAGTAGCGATACAGTTTTAAGCAGACTGTTAAAAGAATATGATGATAATCCGAATCAACTGCCTACAATTGAAGAAATTCCCATGGAAAGTGTATTTGAATGGAGAAATGGACGCTTGTTTCAAAAGAAAGAAAAACTCAGAAAACGCTATAAATGCATTGAATTGAAAACGAAAAAAATATATCTGTTTAATCCACTTGCAGAAGTTAAACCTGTTCGGACTTAAATTTGCAAATCAGCATAAGTATATGCCAAAACGCAAAACATCAAAATACCTATACCTGCTTGTTTTATCTCTGCTGATAAATGCTAGTCTTTTTGCTCAACCCATCAAGAAACTTAAAATTATTCAAGCCGATTATTTAGAAGGAATCGATAACAAATCCGGTAAACTTAAAAAACTAATTGGCAATGTTATTTTAGAGCACGAAGGAGCGCTGATGTATTGTGATAGTGCTTATCACTTTGAAAACAAAAATTACTTTGAAGCATATAATAATGTGCGAATTAATCAGGGAAGTGATTTTAACTTAACAGGACATTTTCTACATTATAATTTAGAAACCAAGCTGGCAGAAGTTGACCATAATGTGGTACTTTCTGATAAAGACATGACGCTCAGCACACCTCATCTTACCTATCATATGGAAAGTAAAATTGCGTCATATAGACTTGGTGCAACAATTGTGGATTCAGCAAATACACTCACCAGTAAGCAAGGATATTATTATTCCAACACCAAGGATATGTATTTTAAGCATGATGTGGTTTTAGTGAATCCAGATTTTACCATGCATACCGATTCATTGCGCTACAATGCCAATAATCGGGTGGCCACTTTTCTCGGACCCACCACTATTGATGGAGATGATTCAGAGGTATATTGCGAAGCAGGTTGGTATAACACCAATTCAAAGAAAGCAGAGTTTCGAAAAAACGCCTATGTTTTTAGCAATAGTCGAAAAATATATGGTGATAAACTTCTTTACAACGACAATACTGGAGATGCACATGCAGAAGGAATGGTTCGGATTATCGAAGAAAAAGATAATACTGAAATCAAAGGCAATCTTTCTTTTCATGACGAATTAAAAAATACTACATGGATTACAGATAGCGCACTATTCATAAAATATATGGATGACGACACCCTTTTCATGCATTCTGATACTTTAAAAATAATTAAAATACCAGCCACTGACGATAACATAATTGTGGCTTACTATAAAGTAAAATTATTCAGTACTAACTTCAAGCTTAAGTGCGATTCATTATCCTATCAAACGATTGATTCGTCTTTTCTGATTTATGTTGAACCAGTATTATGGTTTGATAGTTCACAAATCACAGGGGATTTTATTCAGATATATACGAGCAATCAAAATCTTGACAAAATGGATGTGAACGGCTCCTCATTTATGATTGAAATGGTTGATTCGAGTCGTTTTAATCAAATTAAAGGAAAAAATTTACAGGCCTACTTTCTGGAAAACAAGTTGGACAACATTTTTGTAAAAGGAAATGCAGAATCCCTCTATTACCTGCAGGATAGCGAGAAAAAATACATCGGACGAAACAACATTCAATCCAGTACCATCGACATAAAAATGAAAGACAATAAAATTGATGAAATACGATTTAATCTGCAACCGGAAGGAATTGTTCAGCCGGCTAAGAACATGGATAAAAATGATCCTCTGTTGAAAGATTTTCGTTGGAGGCAAAAAGAAAAACCAGTAAAATTTGAAGATATATTTAAACGAGACAATGGCTTAACAAATACAGTTGAATAACAAAATTGAATACAACTCGTTATTAATGACTGGCTATTACTATGAAATTTTTTATTAAAAATATCCTACTAATTATTTCCCTGATTGGAATAAATTTTTCCTCCTCGGGGCAAATTAAGTTTTCTAATTATAGTCATGATTTTGGAACATTATCGAATTGGAGTCAGACTCCTGCAATTTTTGAATACCAGAATGTAGGTACTCAGCCTGAAGCATTTCTGAACGCCATTCGATCGTCCAATGTGCATATTAAATATGCCACAAGCTTTATTCAACCAGGAGAAAAAGGGCAAGTACTTATTTATTTCGAACCATTAACTCTTGGACCCTTCAGCACAAAAATCAAATTATATGTAGGTTCTTCCACCAAAGCATTTGAATTTACAATTAGTGGAAAAGTCACTTCATATTTAGAATGCCCATCCGTGAATATGCCTGCCGATCCGGCCATGCTTTATCACGATCACAAAGGGATTGTAATTGACAGCAAAACAAAGGAAGCCATTCCTAATGCTCAAGTAAAATTCATTAGTTCAGATGGTGAAAAGTTTTCCGCAAAAGCAAACAAAGAGGGCCAGTTCAAAAAAAAGCTAAAACTGGGCATGTATCAAATAATTATTTCAGCAGAAGCTTACAACAACTTGGATGAATTGCTTTATTTAAACAAAAACTCAGCAGAATTGGTTTTTGAATTGGATCCGATTGGAACACAAAAAGAAATTGCTGAAACAACTATTGAAAAAGAAATAGAGCCACTTCATACCGAAGAAATAGATGAAATACAACTTCCAGAAGAAAAAAATACGGTAGAAGAAAAAGATAAAATTCGAATTGAATTTGAAAATGAGGAAATTGAAACTGAGGCGGTTCCCATCGAAATAATTGGCATTGTCCTTAATGAAATGGATTTAACTCCTATTGACAAAGCTTCTGTTATTTTAAAAAGCAAACAAGACCAAACACCATACTATTATAAAACCTATAAGGATGGTAAATTCTATAAAAATCTTGCCGCAGGAGTTTACTATGTTACTGTAAATGCTCCTAATTTCTTTCCGCTTATTGATACCATTGTTATTGAGTCAAATCAGGATATTATAAGCTTGAAAATGAAGCCTGAAAGTTTGCAACAAATTGTAATAGAAGAGGAGTTAAAACCTGCTAAACTTTTTGTTGCCGGCACTATTCTAAATGAAGAAAATAGGGAGCCCGTAAAAAGAGCATCAATAACATTAACACATGAGGATCAGGCAAAATACACCTATCTGACCATGAAAGATGGGAAATATCAAAAAACATTAATAGCTGGTACTTATTTTATTTCCATTCTTGCTGAAGGATATATTCCTTTTAATGATACAGTTCAAATTGAATATCCAACGCATGATCTGGATTTTTTAATGGAGAAAATATTTGTAGAAGAAAAACCAATTGCACTTATAGAAGAAGAAAAACCAATCGAAGCCATACTAGAAAATAACGAACCGATTGAAGAGGCTAAAGGAGTAGTTTTATCTCCTACGCATTATGCAGCAAATAATATTGTATTTCTGGTTGATGTTTCTTCTTCGATGAAGAAAAGAAACAAATTGGATAATTTGAAAACAGCTATGAAAAGGCTGACCGAAGTGCTTCGTGATATTGATCAACTATCCCTGATCAGTTATGCTTCCAAACCCACAACTATTTTTACGGAGTTACCTGCTGATGAAAAAGACACCATTTTTAAAAGCATTGATAGTTTGGCGGCAATGGGATTGACTCACGGGGTGAAGGGTTTAGAAAGAGCATACATTATTGCAGAACTTAACTACATTGAGGATGGCAATAACCAGGTGATTGTAGCAACTGATGGTGTGTTTAATAGTCCCGATCATTCTGAAATTGAATTGATAGCCCTAATCACAAAATACCGCCAAAAAGGAATCATTACTTCGGTCATAGGTTTTGGCAATGATGATAAAGCCATTAGAAGAATGAAGCGAATGGCTAGCCTTGGAAACGGAAACTTCATTCATATACTGGATGAAGAACAAGCACGAACGGTACTCATTGAGGAGATTAGAAAAAACTCCAGAAGAGGTTGAGCGTTTTGACGTCCGAATTTCTCCTGCAAAGAACATAAACCATCAGTCCATTACACTATTCTCTCATTTTTAGCGAATTAACAGATTTCCTCCAAATTGTTTTAATAACTTTGAAAAGAGTTTAAAAAATTTCTAATGAAATCATTTCTAAAACTACTGATAATACTTCCTATATTACTTTATTTTTTTTCTTGTTCTAACGATGAACTCGTTTTTGTAAAAAGCAATATCGAAGGAGAGTGGAGTCTGGTTTCGAAAGGAGATGGTTGGGGAGGTGAACTTAAAAAGGACTTTGACCTGATAACATTTACCTCCGAACAGAATTTTACGATTGTTCAATACAATAATACAATTTGCGCAGGAAAATATCGTCCAAAACCAGATGGACAAGCTGCTATTATTACATTACTTCCAAAATTTGGCAGTCATGAATTAACCAAATACGATCAGGTTATTTATATGGGAGAAGACCATATGAATGTTTCTAATAATGGTTGTGGTGATTGCGAATCGTATTACCTTAGAAAATGTGCTGAATTTGAAGGAGAAATATTTCGTGCAAAAGATACGGTTCTATCGGTATCTACTGATTACTTCAAATTTGGAAATTTCTCTATTCGGAAGTTTAACTTTTATGACGAAATGAATGGCTTTGCTATACAAGGAGGGAATTATATTTTAAAAACGGATAATGGAGGAGCATATTGGGCAACCGTTATTTCAGATAAAGATTCCAGATTTACCGACATTCATATTTCGCCAAACAAGCAAGTATTTGCTTATGGGAAAAAGGACATTGCCATTAACTCAGGTGGATGGACAGAACAACATGGAATAATTTATCGCAGTTCCGATTACGGATTGAATTGGCATGACACCGTTTTCCTTAACGATGGACCTATTTATTCGCTCACATTTGCTACTGATATGCTTGGCTTGTTTTTAACAAATAGCCGGATTTTCAGAACTATTGATGGAGGGAATAGTTGGCACCAGCTTAGCTATAATCCGAGCTCAAGCTTTCAAAAAATTCATTGCATTTCTGAAAATATTTTCTTTATCATTCAGATTGATGGTGCGATCATAAAAACTTCGGATGCTGGAAATAACTGGACGATTGTTCGTAATCCTGATGATGATATTTACGATATGGCTATTTACGATGAAAATACCATGTTGCTGCAAGCTAGGCAAGCAGTATTTTATACAACTGATGGGCTAAAAACCTTGCATCTTTTAAATGGAATTACACATTGCAATTCTGTTCATTTTGTTAATGAGAATACATTTTATACTACTTGTACGAAAATATACAAAGAGGATTATTGTATTCTATATCGCAGCTCATTTAATAAATGCATTAATTGGGGACAAGAATGGATTTGTGAAAAAAAATTCCCTCTAAATATTGATGTTACACACTTTAACAATCAGTTTCTCTATGCTAGTAGTGGCTGGGGTGGGATGTATAAAATAAAGTTTTAACCTATTTCACCAAAACCTTCTCGGTAAACACTCCATCTTTATATTGAATTTTTACAATATAATATCCACTTACAAAGTGATTAAGGTCAATTTGATTTTTCCCCTGATTCAATTCTCGGTTAACCATTAGCTGACCTGAAGTATTATAAATTAATACCATTGCATTTTCTTCATTATTAGCAATAATCAGGTTTTTGGATGCTGTAAATAGCTTGAAATCTTTTCCCTTTTCCTCCACTGCTGAATAGGTTTGGCCTGCCTTAATAGCTTTGCCAGCATGAGATTCATAAGCAAAATCTTTAACAATTATTGTTGAGTCATTAGGAACAGAAAGCCTGATCCAGCCATAATGCCAAATACTATCTCCCTGAAACAAAAACCTAACACCAGCATAGGCATCCTCCTCATTCAACCATTTACCTGCTTTTACATTAAAACTATAGGAGCCATATGCATATTTAACGTTTGCATATAAAATACCATAGGAATTATCTGTCCAATAGCTTTCACTAGGACCAATATTGTCATTTGCTCCTAAAACAGAAGGGACAAACAAATAGGTTGATGATGAGCTTGAAGTAACAATATTTGATTGAATTCCCAAAAACTCATTCGAATCAACAGGAGTAAGTGTCAAAAGGTTATAAATTGAACTAGATCCACTACTAACCGATGAA
Organism: Bacteroidota bacterium; assembly: GCA_018698135.1. NCBI lineage: Bacteria > Pseudomonadati > Bacteroidota > Bacteroidota bacterium. Next base: position 12,296 of record JABINZ010000084.1, on the reverse strand, counting down.
GAAAAAGTATTTTGGATTTTAAACTCTGCCTTTCCACCATTATTCATATTAATCAACATGGTTTCATTTCTGTTTATTACAGAATCAGGTTCAATATCAGTATATTGAATTTGTGCCTGAACACCTCCAAATGCCAATACACCTGTTGCCAAAAGAGAATAGGATTTTAATTTTTTATCTAGATTAATCATTATTATTCTTTATTGAGTGGTTTTCAAAATTACGAAATAAAGCCTTAGCAATAAAATATTATCAGGCAAAGCTTAGTTTCACCATGTTGGTTTTGCCTTTTTCATCTAGCGGTATGCTTCCAATATGGACAACAATATCGCGCTCACGTATCAAATTTCGTCCTTTCAAATAATCAATTGTAAACTGAATGGATTCATCAGCATTTCCTGTTTTTTCCATTAAATAGGATCGGACTCCCCAAACCAATGACATTCTTCTCAGCAATACTCTATTTTGTGTAAATACAAAAAGTGATGCTTTAGGTCGATAACTGGAGATACGGAAAGCAGAATAGCCTGAATGCGTAAATGTAATTATAGCATGTGCTTTTGTACGGTCGGTAAGTTTTCGGGCAGCATCACACATCGAATCAGCCAAAAAGCGCTTGATATCGTTATGCTCAATTTTACGGTTGTATTCAAAGCCGTTTTCCTCAGTGTAATCAATAATTTTTTGCATATTCCGAATGGCTTCAATCGGATATTTTCCCACAGAAGTTTCACCGCTAAGCATCAAAGCATCTGCTCCATCAACAACCGCATTGGCCACATCAGTAGCTTCTGCCCTAGTAGGTTCAAAATTAGTGATCATACTTTCCATCATTTGCGTGGCTACAATAACAGGTGTAGCTTGCTCAATGCATTTCTTGATAATGTCTTTTTGAATAATAGGCACCTTATCAAAGGATACTTCCACGCCTAAATCTCCACGTGCTATCATGATGGCATCTGCCACATCTATGATTCTGTCAATATCATCTAAGGCCTCTGGTTTTTCAATTTTGGCAACAACTGAAACCTCTTTGCCTCTTTCTTTGATTATTCTTTTTAACTCTTTGACATCGTTGGCATTTCTGACGAAAGATAACGCAATCCAATCTACACCATGATCAAGTGCAAAATGTAAATCGGCTAAATCTTTTTCTGTTAAGCATGGAAGAGAAACCTGTGTATCAGGCAAGTTAACTCCTTTCTTGGAAGACAATTTTCCGCCATTCAAAACAACCGCTTTCACCTCATCATCCTGATTGGTTGAAAGTACCTTCAAACGAATTTTTCCATCATCAATTAAAATATACTCATCAATTTTCACATCTTTTGGAAAATTTTTATAAGTCATGTATAAACGATCCTGCGTGCAATAACACTCTTGTGTTACAAAAGAAACAACATCTCCTTCTTTAAGAACAACATAGGCCTCCTTAAACTCACCAATTCGAAGCTTTGGTCCTTGCAAATCGGCAAGCACAGCCACATTTGCATTCAGCTCTTTATCCAATTCCAATATGTTTTGGATGTTGGCTAAATGATCTTTGTGGCTACCATGCGAAAAATTCAAGCGACAAACATCCACTCCTTCCATGAACATTTGTCGAAGGACTTCTTTGTTAGAGCAGGCAGGCCCAAGGGTTACTATTGTTTTGGTTTGTGATCTTTCGTGACGCATAACTAAGAGTTTTTTCAAAGTTAGCAAACATATATAGGATTTTGAACTGAATTGCCATGCTAAATTACGCTGATTAACAGCCACTGACACTTGCACTATTTGGGAGAGATTCTGATTGGATGTATCCCTGACAGGGTTTGAAACCCTGTCAGGGTTGTTGTATTATTTCAAAAAAACTTTTTCTGTGTATTCGCTAGTCTCATTCTTCACCTTAACCAGGTAGAATCCAGTTTTCAGGCCTAAATCAATCGATTGAAAACCAATACTGGAAGGTATGGATGAATATACTTTTTTACCGAGCATATCATAAACTGAAATGCAATAATTTTCATCCTGAGGAATATTTAAATAAATCAGGTTTTCGGAGGAATAGATTTTTACTTCCTGATTCGCTTCTTCAACTGAAGAAGACTTGGCTGAAATAAACAAACTGAATCTTTCATCAAACTCACCACTTGCTGTTGTGAAGCTATAATCTGTCTCCAAAAGATTGACCGTTATATTCATTTCTTTGTCAACCAATACAATGCTATAGCCATCAAATCTTTCCATATTATCAATATCAATCGTATAGATCCCAGCCTGTTTTGCAAAATATCCCAACTTAATTTCCTTTTCTGATGTTGGAACAGGTAAACCTTGAATGACAAAGTTTCTGTCATCATTTTCGATAATAGAATAGAATGAAAGGTTTTCATTTCCCTGATTCTTAACTGCATCATACAATCTATCATAATCATTTGTGGCTTCTTCAAGGAATCCAATTAAAATATCATTGGAGTAATCATATTCATTATTGGTGAGCTTTAACCACAAGCGCTGTACTTCATTAATAGCTGGAGTATAAAAGTCAGCAGATGCTGTATGAACACGATGACTGTTTTTAAAAATTAGAGTTCCTGCTGAACTTGCCAATACAAAAAAGCCTTGCCCAACTTCAACATAATCATTTGCAGCAGTTGAAGTTCCACCACCGCTACTTCCGGTACTTCCTGTTGTAGTCCATGTTGCATAATCAGCAGTAGAATAACCACTACCTGCAGTATGATCATCAGCCCAATAATATATGGCTCCACTAATCTCAGAGTTATCTCCATCAGTAACAAACGCATCAGCATCTAAACGAGATGGATAGGGATTGCCCACTAAATTATAGGCAGTTCCACTATTGCTCACGGTTACATTTACATTGCCATCATTTAATGTACCTGAAAATACAATGGTTTTATTGTTGTCATAAGCTACACAATATCCACTACCTGCTCCCAATGAGGTAGATGAGAAAACCCTTGACCAAACTGGAGAACCTCCTGGTACATATTTATAAACATTATAGTCACCCAAGTTTTCATCAAGCAAATCTGCAGCAGTTGCATCGCTTATTGATGGAGATACATAATGGACATAGCCATTCGTTCCACCATCTACATAACGTTGAACTGTTTTATCTCCAGTAACAGTTAATGTTCCAGAGTTATTTATATAAGAACCTGTTGAAGTAGCATCTGAGTTAATGATAAAATCTCCAGCAACTGTAAGTGTTTGGCTGCTATTGATGGTTACATCTGCACCAGGATAAATTGTAAAATTATTTGCCGACAATCCAGTACTAATTGTTAAATCCCCATCAACATTGGCACTTTGTGATGAAGTAGGAGTTCCATTACTCCATGTACTTCCATTCCATGTTGTACTATTCGAAAAAATATAGGAAGAACCTGCAGCCCATAGGTAATTCTGGCCAGAAGCATCATGATCCTCATAATATGCACCTGAGATTGCATTATCTCCTGAAATGGCTACTGAATATCCAAAATAATCATCAATAGCCCGATCGGAGGAAACTATTTTTTGAAATTGAGCCCATGTTCCTGTATTGTTTTTGAAAATGTAAGCTGAGCCAGCGGCACTTAGTGTAGCAGATCCTGAAGCATTTTCATCTTCATAACAAGCTCCAATGAAGGCATAATCTCCAGATATAGAAACGGAAAAACCAAAAGCATCTCCTGCACCCCTATCGTTAGCAACAATCTTTTGTATTTGAGACCATGTACCAGAATTATTTTTGAATATATAGGCGGATCCGGCATTACTTAAAAGGTTCGTTCCAGAGACATCATGATCTTCAGTTTGAGCTCCAATAATTGCGTAATCTCCTGAAATGGATACAGATACTCCAAATTGATCGTAAGTATCTCTATCACCAGCTACGATTTTTTGCACTTGAGACCAAGTACCAGCATTATTTTTAAATAAATAGGCAGACCCGGCATTGCTTAATGAATTGGCCCCCAGGACATCTTCACTCTCATAATGTGCTCCAATAATTATATAATCTCCTGAAATGGATACTGAGATTCCGAAAAAATCCGCAGAAGCTCTGTCAGAAGAAACGATTTTTTGTAACTGTGTCCAACTGTCTAAATTATTAGTGAAGATATATGCTGCACCTTCATTAGTTGTATAACTTGTACTTATATCCTCTTGATAGGCACCAACTATTGCATAGTTATCAGAAATTGAAACTGAGTTCCCAAAAAATTCATCCCGTGCACGATCAGAGGCTACGATTTTTTTTATCTCAGTCCATGTTCCTGAAATATTTTTAAAGATGTATGCTACACCCGGATTAATAATATAATTTGAACCGGAAGCATCATAGTCTTCATTAGGGGCTCCAATTATTGCATAATCTCCGTTAATATCAACTGAACTACCAAAATTAGCCGATCCATTCCTGTCAGAAGCAACTACTTTTTGTATCTGTGTCCAGATACCTGCAATATTCTTAAATATGTATGCAGATCCAGCAGATGAAGCTGTATTTCCTCCTGAAGCATCTTCATCTTCTAAGAATGCTCCAACTATGGCATAATCCCCTGAGATGGCGACCTTACAACCAAAACGATCATCTTCAGCTCGGTCAGAAGCTACAGCTTTAGTTATTTGAGTCCAATTTTGTGCATGAATACTGAGTGCAAATAACAAAATAATATGAAGTATGTACAGCTTTTTCATAATTGTGTGTTTTGTGCTTTTCAAAATTAAATCAATTATTAATTAAAACCCTCGTCATTACCAATTAATTAATTGTATAATTATAAAAAATAATATGACAAAATGTAGATATGCATAATTGACATTAATTTGTCGAAAACTAATTTATATTTAAGCACAATGAAGCATGTATGTAATTATATAATGGGTGAAGTCAAAGGGTTGTTTTTGATGGATTTTAGAAGGGAATTTGAAGCATGTAAGAAAATCCAAAATAGATAGGTCAATTATACAGAAACAATACAAATATTCATGCCTGTATTTGTATATATATATGATATTTATTTATTCGAATAATTAGTATTATTTATTTGCTAAACTATTAAAAAAGGGAAACATTACTGCTTCCCTTTTGAATATATACCCTGACAGGGTTTGAAACCCTGTCAGGGTTATTTACTTGTATTACTTACTCTTCCAACTTCACCAACTCTATCATTTCCTTTTTGAAGACTTCAAATTCGCCTGTTTCAGGATCGCGTTTGCAGTTGACATAACACTTCCATTCGTCCTCTTTAAGGTTTGGAAAATCGGTGCGCAAATAATAGCCCGGCCAGCGTGTTTCTTCCCTGAACATCACTGAATGTACATGAGCAAAAGCTTGGCTCATCCGGTGTATATTTTCCCATACCCGCATAAGTTCATGCAAATCTTCAGCAGCCAGTTTTGTTGAATCTTCTTCCATATACGTGAGAAACTCCAAGCCTTTTTCTAAAAGCTTTTGTGAAGTCATAAAGGAGGAACCGGCTCCACCTGCATATTCGTCCATTATTTTTTGTAAACGGAACATAAACATCTTGGGTTTGATGAAGTTCGGGTTTATATCTTTATCTGTAGAATGATCTTTATGTTCTTCAAAAAGTGCTAATGGTTTAAGCATTTCTGCTTTCATTTCTTCGATTATAGCATCATCAAAGTTTGGAAGCGCATTGTTGTCGAGTATAAAATTAACAGCTGCTTTTCCAGCAATTCGTCCTTCGGTAAAAGAACCGGACGAAAACTTATGACTGGATGCTCCGGAAGAATCGCCACAGGCAAAAAGTCCTTTAATTGTGGTCATGTTTGGATAACCCCAATGATATCCTTCCATGTCTTCTGGCCCACTTACCCATGCACCCGAAGCTCCAGAGTGTGAGCTAATGAAATAGGGTTCTGTAGGTGCAATTTCAGATGCTTTTTCTTCTGGGAAAACATCGGTAGATGCCCAAAGTAAAGCCTGACTGATAGTCATATCCAGAAAATCTTCCCATGCCTCGTTTTCCAGATGCTTGAGTTTTCTTTTGGCCGCTTTTTCATCTCCTTCTTCTTCAGCTATTTTTTTAATGGCTTCTGCTGTTTGCATATAAAAAGGACCCTTTCCTTTTCGTTCATCAATCAACATCAGGTGATTTCGGAGGCTCGTTGGAATGGGTTTGGACTTTCCATATACTCCCCACTTCTCCAATTCAGCTTTATTGGTTTCCATATATTCTTCACCAGCAGCATTGGTCGATTTGGCTTTGAATAAAAGATACCAAGCGCCAACAGGCCCATATCCATCTTTAAAACGAATAGGAACAAAACGCACTTCCTGACAAGTCATCTCAGCACCTGCTTTCATTGTAAAATAAGTTGAAGCACCTGAGTTAAATGGAGGATACCAACTACGACCTAAACCTTCGCCAACATTGCGAGGTTTAAATACATGAACAGCTCCTCCCATGGCTGAAATAACTGCTTTGGCTTTGAAAATATAAACTTTCTTTTCACGTACACTGAAACCAATTGCTCCAGCCACTCTATCGCCATCCATAATGGGATTGGTAATGAATACTCTTTCATAATATTCACCATATTCTGCCATTTCGGATAAGGCATTCTTGGCTGCCTCAGCCACTATGGTTTTGTATGATTCACCATTGATCATGACCTGCCAGCGACCTTCACGTACATAATTCCCTTCGTCATCTTTCCAGATGGGCAATCCCCATTTTTCGAACAAATGAACGGATCCGTCTACATGTCGGGCAATGTTAGCAACCAAATCATCACGGGTAATTCCCATGAGGTCGGTCTTCACATATTTCACATAATCTTCTATGGTATTTTCACCATCTTTCAAACCCAGATAAAGGTTGATCGCAGAAAGCCCCATAGCCACTGCACCGCTTCTGTCCATGGCAGCTTTATCTACTACAGTCACTTTCAGATTATTTTTCTTTGCCCAATGAGCTGCTTCAAAAGCAGCACCACAGGCTGACATACCTCCACCAAGAATAAGCAAATCAGTTGTTACCTCAACTTGTTCGAATTGATCTATTATACTCATAAAACTAATTTCAGATTGATCATTATAATTTTTGTAATTCAGATGTGCCTAAAGATTCAGGCTCTGTGCGCAACATCGGACTTTTGATATCTTCAGAGTCCGTTTTCATATCTGCATCTGGCTTAGCACTTCCTTCAGCAATTGTGCGAATAGGAAACTTAAATCGCTTGACCTTTCCACTCCTAAACTTAACCGACCACATAATGGAGTCAGAACTTCTAAGTGGTTGAACCACTCCTCCCATAGGCATAAAATCGGCATATCCCCTAACCTCAACGGCCTGAGTTGGACAAATTTTTACACAGTTATAACACTCCCAACACATTTCGGGAGCCCGATTATAAGCTTTATTTGTTTCTTTATTCAGAAGCATGAGGTCGTTTGGGCATATGTATTGGCAGGCTGTTTTATCCTGTGCTTTACAACCATCACATTTATCGGTAATTACAAAACTTGGCATAAGCTATTTCGTTTAAAACTTAGCTTACAAACTTAGGTCAAATTTTATATTTGGACTGATGGATATGAAAAATCAGAATTAGTCTAAAGTAGAAAAAGAATAGTGGATTTAGAAAATCTCTCTTAACCTTTTATAGCCACTGGCACTGGTCCTTAATTTTGCACCTGATTTTAAAATTACCAAATGCGTGTCTTTGGAATATTGCTCAACAGATTCAATTTGGTTCACGGCCACAATATAACTTCTGTGAATTCGAATGAAGTCTCCCTTCGGTAAATGCTCTTCATAGAATTTCATCGATTTATCCTTCAAATATTTGCCATTTTCAGTATAAATCATAACATAGTTGTCTTGTGCCTCAAAATATTGCAGGCTATCAATAGCTAATACAACTATTTTACCTGCATGTCGAACCACCATCCGATCCAAGCTTTCGTTATTGTTATCTATTTTTTCCCTTAAATCATCCAGACTGGGTTGCTGTTCTTTCAACGTTAATTGCTCTTTTGCCTTTTCCAAAGCTTTCAGAAATCGCTCTTTTGAAAATGGTTTTAGCAAATAATCAATGGCACTCATGTCAAACGCTTTAATTGCGTATTGATCGAATGCTGTTGTAAAAATAATGGCAGGTTTTTCTTCCAATACTTCCAGTAATTCAAAGCCGTTTATTTTGGGCATCTGCACATCCAGAAAAACAAGATCAGGCTTGTTTTTTTGTATAGAATTCAAGGCTTCAAAACCATTTTCACATTCGCCAACAATTTGTATATCAGGAATATCCTGCAAATAGGTTTTTACTAAATCCCTTGCCAACGACTCATCATCAACAATTAAAACGCTAAGTTTTTGCATATCCAGGAATATTAAGTTCCACAATAAAATTATTATCTTGCTTGTCAATGGAAATCAAATCAGTGCGACCATATATAGTTGATAAGCGTTTGGTGATATTGGCCAAACCGGTTCCTGTTCCTTTTCGCTGAACAGAGTCAGGATCGTAATAGTTTTTCACTTCTATATGCAGAAAATTTCCTTCGCATTTTGTTGCGATTATGATTTTACTTTCATTAAGCGATTCATAAACACCATACTTAATAGCGTTTTCAACCAAAGGCTGTAATATCAAAGCGGGTACTTTAAATGCTTCGCATTGCTCATCAATATGGTATTCAATAATTAGTTTTTTTCCAAAGCGTACTTTCTCAATATCCAGATAAAGTTTTACATGGTATAGCTCTTCTTTCAAGTTTATCAATTGTTCATCAAGTTGAGTTAATGAGTAACGCATAAACTCTGACAATTTAATGACCATTTCTTGTGCCTTGGCTGCATCTGAAATAGTTAGTGAGCTGATAGAATTCAAACTATTAAATAAAAAATGAGGTCGTATTTGAGAGCGTAAAGATTTCAATTCGGCTTCACGCAATTGTTCGTTCAATCTGGATTCGTGTTTGATGCGCTCCTCAAGTTCTCTTAAGCTTATAATCAAATAAAAAATGGACATCAAAATGGCATAATACAGAACTCCACTAATGATTCTTGTGGTGCGCGTGCTCATTAAAAATGCCTCATATTCAGCATCAATTTGTAATACTTGCTTCAAAATAAAGAAACCAGCACTCAACCAAACAATTACGGCAACAGTAGTTGCTGTTAAATGATGTATAATAATTTCAATGACTGCTGTTTTCTTAAGATTTGAATACATGGCAATATACCAAAGTCCAATTCCCAGCAAAGCAAACAAGGCATTAAAAACAAGACTGTCGAACACAGCATATACAAAAGGTTTATTATAACCCAAGCCAAGTATAAGCACATGCACAATAGCAACCGCTATCCACAGCGAAAAATAGAGGATTACTGTTTTATTTTTACCTACAGCTGATATCATATGGATGCTAACTTTTTAATTCTCCTCCACCAAAGATAACAACTCCTTTGATAGTTAGCGTTTTATTATTGTTGACTTGTGAAGTTCTACGCTTATCCGAAAAACCACCAAATAAATTAAGTACATCAGATTTAACATTCCAATCAGGCGGAATAATTAAGGAAGCTCCTCCAAACACCATGACTACTTCAAGTATATGATTTCCATCTTCCATTTGTGCATCACGCAAGTCTATTTTTGAACCACCAAACACATAAACCAGGCGTCCTCCTTTAAATGCGTTGGCTGAAACAGTTTTTTCATTGCCTCCAAAAACACAAACTTCATCCATATAGTTTTCGTCTGAGTTGCTTATGTTGATGCGCTTTTTTTTAAAATATCCGAATGAGAATAAAAGAATGGATAAGCCAGCAAAAATTAGAATGATTGGCCAGAATAAATTTTGAATTTCATAGGTGAAACCCCAAAAATCGGCCCCCATAAAAAAGCCCCCAACCAATATCAGGAAAATGCCAAATAAAAAGGAACGTCCAAATAAATTAATGAAGCCAAGAGCAACCACCAGCATCTGCCAGGAAAAGAACACCTCAGAGGCCGAATCAGATAAAATGCCTGTGTTTCTTAATAACAACAACACACCTACTGTTAGTACGGTTATGGCAAACGCCAAAGACTTAAACTTGTTATTACTCTTTTTCTTACAATCTTCAACGAAGCCTTTTTTGCCTTCTGGGTAATTCATTTCACCACGGTCTTTAAATCTATCTCTCATGATTTTACTTTTATACATTGTCAAATTTAGAAATCAAGAACAAATGTAAGTTGCATGGCAAACCAATGAAAGCACAATCTGGTGAATGCAGGATTTTAATCTGTGAACTGCGAAATTGTGCACTAATTAATAGAGCGACATATCAAATCTGCGTCTGTATTTTAGTGTCATATCATGATCGGGGCCTAATAATATAAACAAGGCAACACAGACTTTTCTGGCAACTTCATCCATAAACTCCTTATTGATCATGACAATATTGATCAGGTTTTCAAACACTTTATCAAAGTCAGAATTCTTTGCACCATTTATAGCATTGACTAGCTTTTCTTTAAAAGGTCCCGCTTCTATTGACTCCTCTGAAATTGACAGAAAATCAGCATAGTTGATAATAGCTTCAGCATCTTTATAATAATGACTAAAAGCCTGTATCATTATCACCATTTCTTTGGCAATATTCCCTTCTTCAAATAGAATATTTTTGGCTAACAAAATTCTTGCTTCATCCAATTTGTCGTCCTCGTAAATTAATTTTGCCAGGCGCTGACGAATTGATTTATTAAATCCATGAGTAAGCTCTTGCTTTATTTCGTCCAACTCTTGCTGACTTGCCAATGGAATATTTTCATCCAGCCATTTTTCAATATTGCGTTTTGGCTGGGCACCTGAAAATTCAGCTTTTACCTCGCCATCCACAAAAAGCTTTACTGCAGGAATGCTACTTATGTTGTATTCCTTTGCAACATCCTTAAACTCTTCTGTATTCAGCTTTTTGAACAAAAACTTTTCTTTATTTTCGTCAGCAATGCTTTCAAGCACAGGACCTAATATTTTACATGGCTGACACCAACTGGCCCAAAAATCAACCAATACAGGCCTTTTTTTGCTTTCTTGAATTACTTCTTGTTGAAAATCTTTTATATCAAATGAGTTCTCCATTTTATTATTTTAATTACTCGAGTCAAAGCTAAAAGTATGCAATAAATGATATTCTGCACCTTTTGGCAGAAGTTTCGATTCAAACAAATGACAGTCTTTCACCTCTAAAACCGATGGATTTACTTTGCTGTACTTTAGCTTGGGAAAAGGCTGATCGTTTTGTTTAGGTCGAGCCAATGTTATGTGTGGAATATTTGTATTTCTGATGTGAATATTGAATTCTAAATGATGCTGTTCATACCATTCTTTCAAGTAAGCAAAGGTTTCTTGCACTAAATTATCAAATTGATAGGACTGCTTAAATTTAGCCCATATCATCCGTGGATTTTTCGGTTCTGGCTGATAGATGAATTTTTCAAAATCGATGGAAAAGGAACAAATATTTGAGAAAAAATCCGTTAAATGATTTGCTAAATCAGTCAGATATTTTTGATGAAAATAACCAATGAATATAAGTGTTACATGCCAGTTTTCAGGTTTAATCCAGCGAATTTTGTCGAGTTGCTGCTGCTGAATAAATTCATTACACAGCTTTGTATAATGCAGGTTAATGGGTATCGAAATAAACAGCCTTCTCATATTCCTGCAAATATCCATCATTACATCATGGCAATAGATTCGACTTATCGACAATCTGAATTAATCAAGATGTGAAAGTCTTTTTGTATTTTAGCACTAAATTAAGCCTGTCAGGATATGAAGTGCTTGCAGCATCACATTCAAAAAATCTCAGTAATACTATTTTTTGTAACACTATGTGTTCAATTATTTGCAGATAATCAAGACAAAATAGACAGTTTCAAAAACATTCTGACCTCAGCAGAAACAGAACAAAATGTATTTGCATTAAATAGAATCTCAGAATTTTATTGGGCAATATCAACAGATTCCTCCTTAAAATATGCAAATAAAGCATTACGCATTTCTAAGAATATAAACTTTGATAATGGTATTGCCTCTGCCTATTTACATTTAGGAGGCTCTTACTATTACATAAGTGATTATTACCAAGCAATAAAATATTTCAAGCTTTCTTTAGAGCTATGGCAAAAAATTGGGGATCAAAAAAATGAAGCAGCAATCCTTAGTAACCTGAGTATGATTTATGTTACGATGGGATTATATGAAAAAGCTTTGGATTATAACATCCAATCTCAAAAAATATGTGAAAAAATCAATGACTCAGAGG